>JAYUUO010000139.1:0-37931 GCA_043754515.1 Armatimonadota bacterium | reverse complement strand
TCCACACAAACTATGGAACGGCGGTACAATCAGAATATGGATACCGATACCATCAGGCCCGCCCTCCGCCGCCCGTTCTTCTCGCCGTTTACCCACGGCTTCGCGCGTGTCGCCGTCGCCGTGCCCGACGTCCGCGTCGCCGACCCCGTGTTCAACGCGGAGCGCACCGTCGCCCTCGCCCGCCGCGCCGTGCTCGAAGAACACGCGCAGGTCTGTCTGTTCCCCGAACTCGGCCTGTCCGCGTACACGTGCGACGACCTGTTCCACCAGGACACGTTGCTCGACGCCACGACGAACGCGCTAGATTTCGTGCGGCGGGCGACGACTGACCTGCCCGCGCTACTTATCGTCGGCGCGCCGCTCCGCTTCGAGAACCGTGTTTATAACTGCGCCGTGATCCTGCGTGGGGGTGCTATTCTGGGCGTCGCGCCCAAATCGTACCTGCCGAATTACCGCGAGTTTTACGAGAAGCGGTACTTCGCGGCGGCGCGGGACGCGGGCGTGGACGCGGTAAACCTGCTCGGCGCGACGGTGCCGTTCGGGACTGACCTGCTGTTCGAGGCGACGGACCTGCCCGGCTTCGCGCTCCACGCCGAGATCTGCGAGGACGTTTGGACCCCCGTGCCGCCCTCGACGTTCGCCGCGCTAAACGGCGCGACCGTGCTCTGCAACCTGTCGGCGTCCAACATCACCATCGGCAAGGCGGATTGGCGGCGGACGCTCTGTTCGGCGCACTCCGGGCGGTGCGTCGCCGCGTACCTGTATTCGGCGGCGGGCGCGGGCGAGTCCACGACCGACCTCGCCTGGGACGGGCACGCGCTGATCTACGAAAACGGCGACCTCCTGTCGGAGTCGGAGCGGTTCGCGGACGGCGAGCAACTGATCGTCTCGGATGTTGACATCGAGCGGCTGATCGGGGAGCGGACGCGCCTGTCCTCGTTCACCGACTCCGCGCGCGACTTCCAAGGGTTGCACTCGGCCCCGCGCCACGTGTCAGTGACGCTTGGGTTGCCGGAAGCGGATAACATCCCTTTGCGTCGGCGCGTCGAGCGGTTCCCGTATGTGCCGAGCAACGCCGTGGTTCGCGACACCCGTTGCTACGAGGCGTACAACATCCAGGTCGCGGGCCTCGCCAAGCGGCTCGATAGTTCGCGCATCCAGAGGATCGTAATCGGCGTGTCGGGCGGGCTGGACTCCACGCACGCGCTGATCGTCGCCGCTCGGACCCTGGATAAACTCGGACTGCCGCGCGAAAACATCCTTGCCTACACCCTGCCCGGCTTCGCGACGAGCGACAAAACGCTCAAAAACGCCCGCGAACTGATGAACGCGCTCGGCGTCACCGCCCGCGAAATTGACATCCGCCCGTCGTGCCTGCAAATGCTCCGCGACTTAGAACACCCGTTCGTAGGCGGCAAACCGGTCTACGACATCACGTTTGAGAACGTACAAGCCGGGGAGCGGACCTCGCACCTGTTCCGCCTCGCGAACTTCCAGAACGCGCTCGTACTCGGCACCGGCGACCTTTCCGAACTCGCGCTCGGCTGGTGTACCTACGGCGTCGGCGACCACATGAGCCACTACAACGTCAACGCGTCGGTGCCGAAAACCCTGATCCAGTACCTGCTGCGCTGGGTCGTAGACACGAACCAGTTCGGCGACCGGGCGAGTGCCACGCTCCGCTCCATCGTGGAGACCGAAATCTCGCCCGAACTGATCCCGCACGGCGACGCGGCGGGCGACAAATCGGAGCCGGCGCAGAGCACGGAGGCGAAGATCGGCCCATACCCGCTCCAGGACTTCCATCTCTATTACACAACGCGCTTCGGGTTCCGACCGAGCAAGGTGGCGTTCCTGTGCTGGACGGCGTGGCACGACGCGGCAACGGGCGAGTTCCCGCAGGACTACCCCGCGGACAAGCGCGTCGCCTACGGTCTGCCGGTGATCAAGAAGTGGCTCCGCGAGTTTCTGTGGCGGTTTTTCCAGACCAGCCAATTTAAGCGGTCGTGCGTCCCGAACTCGCCGAAGGTCGGAAGCGGCGGGTCGCTCTCGCCGCGCGGGGACTGGCGGGCACCGAGCGACGGCGAGTCCGCGCCCTGGCTCGCCGAACTGGCGCGGAACGTGCCGGACGCGGAGGAATCTTGATGGACGATGTGGTGCCGGAGCCGGTCAGCATATCGTTCGGCAACCTATCCGTCCCTAGGGGCTATGATGAGGGTGAGGACGCTAGAAGCGGCGAGCGGTTGACGCTCGCGGCACTCAAGGTCGGTCACCACGTTCACGGCGGTCTGCGGATCGTGATCGGCGGGCGAGTCATACCGTATATGGGCTACTGGAGCGCCGACCACATACAACCGTCACTCCCCCCGCCCTCGAATATGCTACAATGCCGCATGACACATCCTCTTAACGCTTGCGCCCGCGCCGTCACCGCGACCGTCACCGTCACCAGCGTCGCGCTCTGGCTCTGCGGTGCCGCCCTCGCGCAGACGACCGCCCCTAGCAAACCGTCCACCCAGATCTCCAAACCGTCCGTCCAGCTAGACGGCCTCGAGTATCGCGTCGTGGATCGAGTCTGGGCGAATACCGACCATTACTTCCACGAGGGCGACTACAACCGCATCGTCGCGCTCTGCCGCGTCTGCGTCGCGTCCGACCCGGAGTTCGACGAGGCTTACTCCTGCGCCGCCTGGATATTGTGGAGCATGGGCGACAAGCCCGCCGCGAACGCGCTGATGGCGGACGGAACGGCCCGCGCCAAAGCGAAGTGGAAGGCCGAGTATACCTTCGCCGAACAGTTGATGGTACGCCGCGAGTATAAGGACGCCCTGACGCACCTGCAAGTCGCTACCAAGAGCAAAGAGGCACCCGTCATGGCGTGGAAGATGCTCGGCCACGCCTACGAAAAGACTGGCAATACGAAAAATTCGCTGGCGGCGTGGGAGCATGTCGTCGCGCGGTTCCCCGACGACGTTTCCGGGCCGGTGAACCTGAATCGCATCCGCTCGATCATAGACGGCACATACAAGAAGCACGTCAATCCCGCGCGTTCCCCAGCGGCCGGGAAGCCGTCCGCGTAAATATCGTATCTGTCCCCCGCTCTTCACTTAGATGCAAACCGAAGCAGAACCCATTACTCCCGTGAACCCATGGCGTCTCCCCGCGTCGCTGTGGGTCTGGCTCGCCGTGTTGTTCGCGACCTACGCCCTGCCCCGCTGGCTCGCGGTGGAGACTCCCGCCGCGAAGTCAATTAAGCGCGCCGGAATCACGGCGGCGGGGCTACAATCGTTGCAAGGGGCCGAATACGAAACGCACCTGGCTTTGGTGCCCGCGCTCGCGGGTCAGGCGGGGGCGAAGAAAGCGCAAGGGAAGCAGAAGTCGTACGCGGAAGCCGCCGCCGACAGCTACCGCGAGATCGCGATGGGCAATAAAGGGATTCAGTCGGCGCGCAAGGTGATCGTGCTGGAACACCTGGCGAAGAAACCGCTCGACGAGGCATTCTTGACCGCGATCCTCGCCCGCAACCTTTCCGCGAGTGGCGCGTCGGCGGGCGCGGTCGGCGCGGAGACCGCGCTATGGCGTTCAATCTACGGCGCAAAGGAGAGACGCTTCGACCCCGTTGACGCCGACCGTCTCCTCCCCCGCGTCCGAGCGTTCCATCTGGGAATACTCGAATCGCAAGTCATCGCGGACGTCTACACGGCGGCGGATCGCGTCGCCGACGCGAAGCGAGTAGCTGACGCGCTACAACGGCGGGCCTCCTCCGAGATGCTACGGCTTGTTCTGATGGGTCTGCTGGCGGTGGGCGCGGGACTCGCCGGGGTCATCTTCCTGATCCTGTTCGCCATCGCCGCGAGCGGGCGCAAGTGGGACACCATCGCCCGCGTCCCCGCGCCCGAAACCCCGCCCGTCGGGACCGCGAACCCGCTTTCGTTCGGTGCCTTGCTGGATTGTTTTGTAGCCTACCTCGCCATCTCCCGCGCGGTCGGCCTGCTGGCGGGCACCATCCCCGCCCTCGCCGCGCTCCCGCTCGTATATCTGGCGGCGTGCATCTACGTCGGCACGGGCGGTCTGGCGACGCTGTATCTACTGCACCGGGCGCGGGCGGAACGCTGGAGTTTCCCCGCCTTCGGTCTGCGGACGGCGGGGTTCAGCGACGTCCTGTACGGCGTCGCGGGCTTCTGCGCGGCGTTACCGATCTCGCTGTTACTCGCGACGTTAAATAAAGCGATACTCCACGGGATAGGAGCGACCCCCGCGCCGAACCCGGTTCTGCCGATGATCGCGGGCGAGGGAAGCGGGATCGGGCGGTTCGTTCTGTTCTGCCTGGTCGCGCTTGCCGCGCCGATCTTCGAGGAACTGTTCTTCCGGGGCGTGTTGTACTCCGCGCTGAAGACGCGGTTGCGCACGCCCGCCTGCGTCCTCATCTCCGCGGCCTGTTTCGCCGTGGTGCATCCGCCGGGGGACTGGTTGCCGATCTTCGGCCTCGGTTGCGTACTCGCCACGGCGCGCGAAATGCGCCAGAGCCTGGTACCGGGGATCGTGATCCACTTCTGCCAGAACGCCATGACGTTCGCCGCGCTCAGCAGTCTGTTCGCGAGTTAGATGTCAGGGAACGGTAAAGGTACGTCAGTTGTAATAGTAGGGGTGCGCATGATTCAACGCGTGGGCCGCGACGCCGTTATCGGGACATGGCCAAGGGCACGACGAACGAGGAGCGCGTATGTATGACAGCGGAGTAGTTTTTTGATGAGTGAGTCATGCGAATTCACCCGCTATGACCTACCAAACGGTGGGCGTGATGAACGGTGGGCGGCGATCTAGGGCGCGCCGTAACGGATTAGCAAGGTTATTTTACGATGGAAACAACAACGGACGGCACACGAAATAGCGCGACTGACACGCTCCGCGATGTCGTGGTTTTAGGGAGCGGCCCCTCTGGGTTGACAGCCGCTATTTACGCGGCGCGCGCGGGCTTGAATCCACTGGTGCTCGGCGGCATTAACCGCGGCGGGCAACTGATGATCACGACCGACGTCGAAAACTTCCCCGGCTACCGCGACCCTATCTCCGGCCCCGCGTTGATGAAAGAGATCGAGCAACAGGCCGTGCGGGTCGGCGCGGTGATCCCGCTCGCGGACCCCTCGTACCCCGAAGACTCGTCCGGTGAGCAGGCAATCGAAGTCAACCTATCCTCGCGCCCGTTCGCGATCAAGACGCAACTTGGCAACACGTACCACGCGCGGACGCTGATTATAGCGACCGGCGCGAAAGCGAAATGGCTGGGGTTGCCCGCCGAAACCGCCCTATACAATCGTGGCATCTCCGCATGCGCGACGTGCGACGGCTTTTTCTTTAAGGGAAAGGACGTAGTCGTAGTCGGCGGCGGTGACACCGCCATGGAGGAGGCACTGTACCTGACCCGTCTCGTGAACTCCGTGACCGTAATCCACCGAAGAGACACGCTCCGCGCCAGCAAGGTAATGGCCGACCGCGCCCTTAACCATGAGAAGATCAAGTTCATCTGGAACACCGCGATCAAAGACATATATGATCCGGCGCAGGGTAAGGTGACCGGGGTGTGCTTGCAGAACCTGCTCACGGACGAGGAGAGCACCTTCCCGACCGACGCCGTTTTCGTCGCCATCGGGCACGAACCGGTCACCGACCTGTTCAAGGGACAGCTCGACCTGGATCAGAACGGCTATATCCGCGTCACGCACGGGATGCACACGGGAATCCCCGGCGTCTTCGCGGCGGGCGATGTGCATGACACGGAATACCGGCAGGCGATCACGGCCGCGGGCATGGGTTGCATGGCTGCGATGGACGCGATCCGATTTCTGGAAGCCGAGGACGCCAACGCCGGGCACTGAGCGCGGCCTGGTTGATCATGCTTCCGCCACTGCACGGAGCGCGGGTGGTGTCAGTCGGCGTTGACCTCGCCGACGTGGGGCGCATCCGGGGCGTACTCGCGCGTGACCCGGAGCGGTTCGCGCGGCGCGTCCTCACAAATGCTGAATCCGCGTACTGCTTCTCCCGCCCCGACCCCGCCCCGCACGTCGCCGCCCGGTTCGCGGCGAAGGAGGCGGTGGTCAAGTGCCTGGGCGGGGGGTGCGGATTGCGCGATATTGAGGTCGTTCGCGCCCTCACCGGTTTCCCCTCCATCTGCCTGACGGGGCGCGCGCTGATCCGGGCGAACGGTCGCCGGGTTTTGATCTCGCTCTCGCACTTGAAGGAGATCGCGATGGCGTTCGCAGTGCTGGTCGAGAGCGAACCATGACGCGCGGCGAGGCGGTCGCGGACGCCGCGCGGCGGCTACGCGAAGCCGGGATTCCGCCCCGCGATGCCCGCGCGGAAGCGACCACTTTGTTGCGACACGCCGCCCTCGTCACCCGAGAAGAACTGTTTCTACGCCCCGAAGTCCCGCTGACGGAGCCAGACGCACTCCACTACGAAACCCTGATCGCTCGCCGCGCCCGCCGCGAACCGCTCGCCTATATCACCGGGACGCGCGAGTTCTACGGCTTGTCGCTGACCGTCACCCCCGACGTTCTGATCCCGCGCCCGGAAACAGAGGGCGTGGTGGAGGCGGTCATCGCCGCGGAACGAGAGGAGGGGGTGGGAGCCGACTTTTCCGTACTCGACCTTTGCACCGGCTCCGGGGCTATCGCGGTCGCGGTCGCCGTGCGATTGCCGGAGGCACGAATTGTCGCGACCGACCTCAGCGAGACAGCACTCGTTGTCGCGGCGGCGAACGCGCGGCGGCACGGGGTCGCGGATCGCGTGACCCTTCTCGCGGGTGATCTGTTCGCGCCGGTGCCGACTGGCATGCGGTTCACCGTGGTCGCGGCGAACCCGCCGTACATCGCGCCCGTCGAGATTGAGGAACTGGAGCCGGAAGTGCGTGACTTCGAGCCGCGCCTCGCGCTCGGCGTTCACACGGACGCGCTCCACTTCTACCGCCGAATCGCCGCCGAATCGCGCGGCTACCTGAGGGACGGGGGGCGCGCCGTGGTCGAGGTAGGCCGGGGTCAGGCGGAAGCGGTCACGGGGTTTTTCCGCAGTGCCGGGTTCGCCGAAGTGGATGTGATTCCGGATCTCGCGGGGATTGATCGCGTCGTGGTGGCTTGCGCTTCTTGCTCGTCGCTTTAAGCAAATGCCGGTACCGCAGTTGCGACATAGCTTCGTTGCTCGCACAATCAACAGTGGGCTTCAGAACTTTCCGATCTAGGATGGGACACGTGGGTGAGGACCAATCCGCGCAGACCCACCCTCCGACTTGCCACCCCACCTGATCTTACGGTATACCATCACACACTATGCGAAGCGCGGACGACGTAATCGCCCCCCTCCCCCGCGAGGCAACGCTCGTCTACCGCGTCGCCGAACGCCTGCGCGAGGGCATGGACGCGCAACGGCTCTGCCCCGGCGATAAGTTGCCCGCCGAACGTGAACTCGGCAACCGCTTCGGCGTCAGTCGCACCGTGATCCGCGAGGCGATAGCCATGCTGACCGCGCAACAGCTACTGGAATCGCTTTCGAGCGGCGGGAACACTGTGCGCGTGCCCGACGCGCGAACCGTCTCACGCTCGCTCACCCGAATGCTACGCGGTAACCTGCCCGCGCCCGATTACGCCCCCGTACAGGAGGCGCGGCGCACGCTCGAAGTGGAGATAGCCGGGCTTGCTGCGCTCCGCCGTTCGCCGGAAGATCTCGCGGCAATGAAGGGTTTTCTGTCACGCATGAAAATGTTCGCTGTGCCGAGCGACAATTATATTGAGGCGGATGTCGCGTTCCACGCCGCGCTCGCCCGCGCGACGGCAAACCCGCTGTTCCCGGTGCTACTGGACTTGGTGGTGGACGTCCTGCGCGAGGTGCGGCGACTCAGCGCACGCGTCCCGCGCTCGCTCGAAAGCGGCAAAGGGCACCATCGCGCGATCTTTGCCCGCGTCGAAGCGGCGGACGAGGCGGGCGCGCGGGAGGCAATGCGGGCGCATCTGGAAGACTCGGAGACGATCCTGAGCCGCGCCCTCGCGGCGACTCCGTGTTCCCGAACGAACTAAAGAAAACGGTTTAACTGTATGAAGATCGGTGTGATTGGCGGAACGGGCGCAATGGGTAGCGCGATGGGAAGCCTACTATTCGACGCAGGCAATGACGTGACGCTGGTGGATATTTCGCGCGCCCACGTGGACGCGATCAACGCGGACGGCTCGACCATTGAGGAGAAGAGCGGCGAGCGGCGGCAGGTTCGCGTCCCGGCGACCACCGATCCGGGATCGGTCGGGCCGGTTGACCTCGCGATTCTGTTCGTGAAGTGCTACCATACCGAGGCGGCGATCCGCTCCGCGATGCTGATCACAGACGACCACACCACGGTGCTGTCGCTCCAGAACGGCTGGGGAAACGCGCCGCGCTTGCAGGACTAGGACCGGGGCGGGTGATCGCGACGGTGGTTTCCGAGATCTGGAAGAAGCTGGCACTTAACATTTGCACCCTGACGACCGCGGCTCTGCTCCGTTTCTCAGCGGGCCAGCTGATCGAGCACGAGCCGCTCGTGGAACTGATGAAGGCGTTGCTCCGGGAGACCACGGAGGTCGCGAACGCGAAGCACATCGCGCTCGATTTCGACGAACGCTGGGACGCCATCTCATCGCTACTCGGACGCGTCGGGAAGGCGAAGCCCTCCATGTCCATGTTGCAGGACGTCGAGGCGGGGCGGCGCACGGAGATTGACGTCATCAACGGCGCGATTGTAACCACCGGTCAGGGGGCGTCCCGACGCCGTGCAACGAGACCATGGTTCAGCTAATCCGATCGCTGGAAGCCACGTTCGCCCGATGACCGCGACCGACCGCTATGCGGGGAATCGGCAGGAAAACAGGAGCCGTAAAACATAATGACCCGCATCCGCTTTTTCGGCGTCGCCGCCTACGAGATCGTCACGCCCGACAACAAACATATCCTCGTGGACCCGTTCCTGGACGATAATCCGGGTAGCCCGGTCAAGTCAACCGAACTGGAACGGGTTGACCTGATCGTGGTCTCGCACGCCGCCGTAGATCATTTAGGCGACACGGAAGCGTTGGCACGGCGGACCGGCGCGCCCGTTATCTGTGGCGGCGAGGTCAAGGCATACTTGCAGGCAAAAGGGATCCCCCCGGAGCAGATCCGGGCGACGACCTGGGGTATCCGCATCGAGGTCGCCGGGGTCGAGGTGCAGCCGGTCGAGTGCCACCACTGGTCGCAGATCCGCATGCCCGACGGCACCTTCGCGTCGGGGGTGCCGATGGCGTTCGTGATCTACTCAGAGCCGGGGGTACGCTTTTACCACTACGGCGATACCGCCCTCTTCTCCGATATGAAACTGCAAGCGGAGTTGTACCACCCCACTATCGGCTGTATCGGGATCGCCAACCCCCAAGAGATTTTAGGCCGGTTCCCGATGCCTGGGCACATGATGACCGGCGAGATGAGTCCGCGCGAGGGGTTGCTCGCCGCGCAGTGGCTGGGACTGACAACGGTGCTACCGTGCCACTATATCAACCCGGACGATGACGATGTGCGCGAGTTCGCACGGCTCCATCGGGAGGCGGACGCGCGGGGGGAAGGCGTGCCCGAATCGCTCGTGTTACGCCCCGGTGAGTGGATCACGGTTGACCCGGAGCCGGAGGCGTTCGCGTGAATGAGGTAACCGGCACGATGCGCGCCGTGATCATGGACGCGCCCGGACAGATACGCGTCGGAGAGTCGGAAACGCCGGTGCCCGGTCCCGGCGAAGTGCTGGTGCGGGTCGTCGCGGCGGGCATCTGCGCGGGCGATATACACATCTACAACGGCCGCAACCCGTACACCCTGTACCCCTGTATCGGCGGGTACGAGATAGCGGGCACGGTCGCGGGTGTCGGCGAGGGCATGTCGGGATGGGCGGAAGGGGAGCGCGTCGTCGTGGAGCCGTTCCTGCCCTGCGGACACTGCTACCCGTGCCACGTCGGGAAGCCGAACTGCTGTGCGAACCTTTCGATACTGGGCGTACACCGTCCGGGCGGCTATGCCCGGTGGCTGACCGCGCCCGCGAACCGTTTGCACCGCGTCCCGGACAACCTGTCGCTGTCGTGGGCGTCGCTCGCGGAGCCGATCGCTATCGCGGTACAGGCGTGTCGGCGGGCCGCGATCACGCCCGGCGAGCTGGTCTTCGTGCTGGGCTGCGGTCCTATCGGACTGGCGGTGATCGAGGTGGCCACGGCGCACGGGGCGCGGGTGGTCGTCACCGACGTTTCGCCGTCCCGCCTGGAAGTAGCGCGGCAACTAGGCGCGGAAACGCGCCTCGCGGACGAGACGCTGTCCGAATGGGCGTTGGCGCGGACGGACGGCGAAGGGGTGCCGGTCGTTATCGAGGCGAGCGGGGTGCCCGACGTGATGACGCAGGCTGCCGAACTGGTCGCGCCGGGCGGGCGCATCGTGCTACTCGGGCTGATCCCCAAAGGCATGAATATCTGCTTCCCCGAACTCGACATCACGCGCGAGGAGATGACGATACTCGGGTCGTGGGCGTCCGCGGGCTACTTCCCCGAAGCCCTGGAACTGCTCGCCTCCGGGCGAATTACTTACGCGAAAGCGATCACCGAACTATCGCTCTGGGACGCGCCCCGCATCTTCCCCGAACTGAGCGTGAACCCCGACCTATCCCATAAAGGTGTCCTCATCCCATGAAACTGTACTCGTATACCACGGACGCGTCCCGCACTATCCACCACGCGGTGGAGCGGGCGGGGCGGTTGGTCCCGCTCGGCGACGGCGACCTACTCGGCCTGATCGCGGGCGGCGCGCCCGCGCTGGATTCGGCGCGGGTCCGACTGTCGGCGGCCCCCGAAACCGAAACGCTGGGGTTCACGGACGTGCGCATCCTGCCGCCCCTGCGCCCCGGCAAAATCCTCTGCTCCGGCGTGAATTACCACGGGCACTTCGCCGAGAACCCCCACGCGGTGTTGCCGAAGTCGCCGTTCTTTTTCCCTAAACTGCCGAACGCGGTGATCGGGACCGGCGCGGCGATCGTGCTCCCCGAAGGCGTCGCGCAGACAGATTACGAGGTCGAGTTCGCGGTCGTGATCGGGCGGCGGTTACACTCCACCGACCCGGCCAAGATCCGCGAATCCGTGTTTGGCTACACGATCCTGAACGACGTTTCCGCCCGCGATATACAGTTCGTGGATAACCAGATCACGCTCGGCAAGAACTACGACACGTTCGCGCCCATCGGCCCGTGTATCGTCACGACCGACGAAATGCCCGACATCAGCGACGTCCGGCTACGCGCCATCGTCAGCGGCGAGTTGCTCCAGGACGGTAGCACGAGCGACTGGGTGTACCCGCTCGAAACGCTGATCGCGGCAGTGACCCGCGTCATGACGCTGGAGCCGGGCGACATAGTGACCACCGGCACCCCGGCGGGCGTCGGCTACTTCCGGAAGCCACAGCGGTTTCTGCGGGACGGCGACACGTGCGTGCTGGAGATTGACGGCATCGGGCGGCTGGAAAACCCGGTCGTCGCGACGAGGAGCTAGTAACACCATGGAAAACCGACTGGATCATCTGGCCATCGTGGTGCCGAACACGGAGGAGAACTTGCTGACATGGTGCCGACCGGATGGGGTTCCCGGTCATCCTCTCCGAGATCGTCAACAACGCCACGACCCGCCTCACGCATCTCGACCTCGGCAACACGCACCTGCAACTGGTCGAGCCGCTGACGCCCGAGCACCCGATCCACGCCTGGCTCGCCCAGAACAACGGGCCGGGGCTGCACTACTTCTGTCTGCGCGTCGAAAGCGCGGACGAGCCGTTCGGAACGCCAGCCGTCCCGCCCGGTGAGCCGCGCCCGTATGAGGGGACGCTGGGCAAGCGGGTGCTGTTCCTGGATCGGGACGCGACGCAGGGCGTCCCGGTAGAACTGACCGGGCGGTAACAGGATGGCCAAAGTAGTCGTGTTCGACGATGACCCGACCGGCACCCAGACCGCGCACGGCGTGCACGTGCTGACCGAATGGAGCGTCGCCGCGCTGGGGCGGGAATTGCTCGATGCCACCCGCGCCGCCTTTTTCATGCTGACCAACTCGCGCGCCCTGCCCGCCGCCGGAGCGGAGGCACTGGCGACCGAAATCGGCAATAACCTACGGGTGGCGGGGGATCGGACCGGCGTCCCGTTCGTGGTGATGAGCCGGGGCGACTCGACGCTTCGCGGGCATTTCCCCGGCGAGGTGACCGCGCTGGCCGATGCGCTCGGCGAGTAATTCGACGCGGTGCTGATCTGCCCCTACTTCGAGGAAGGCGGCCGGCTAACTATCGGGAATATCCACTATGTGCGCGGCGGCGGGCAGTTTCCCCCCGTCGGCGAGACCGAGTTCGCCCGCGACGCGACGTTCGGCTACCACGCCTCCGACCTGCGCGGATGGGTCGCGGAAAAGACAAAAGGCGCGGTGTCTGCGTCCGACGTGGCGCGCGTCTCGCTCGCCGACATTCGCGACGGCGGCGCGGTGGCGGTCCGGGACCGGCTGCTCTCGCTCGCCGACATTCGCGACGGCGGCGCGGTGGCGGTCCGGGACCGGCTGCTCACGCTCCCGCGCGGCGCGTACTGCGTCGTGAACGCCGCCTGCCCTTCAGACCTCGCTATCTTCGTTGCCGGGCTACTCGCCGCCGAAAACGCGGGGCGGCGGTATCTGTACCGGACCGCCGCGTCGCTTGCGGCGGCACGCGCGGGCATCACGAAGCGGCCGCTACTGACGGCGAACAAACTCGGCCTAACCGGCAACGCGCCGGGCCTGGTGGTGGCCGGCTCCTACGTCGGCAAAACCACGGAGCAACTGGCCGCGCTATCTGAAACGCTTGGGAATCGGCTCTGCCACGTGGAAGTGCCGGTGGCGTCGCTCCTCGGCGGCGCGGGGGAACGCGCGGGCGCGGTCGCTCATTCCGCTCGCGCGGCGGACGCGGCACTGGCGCGGGGCGTCACGCCGGTGCTTTTCACCAGCCGCTCGTTATCTCCAGGCGGCTTGTCGGTCGGCGAGACCGTCTCCAGCGCGTTGGTTGACATTGTTCAGGCTCTGACGTCATGGCCGGCGTGGATTGTCGCGAAGGGAGGGATCACCTCCTCCGACATCGCCACGAAAACACTCGGTATTCGCCGCGCGTTGGTGCTCGGGCAGATCGCTCCCAGCGTTCTGGTCTGGCTCGTGGGCGCGAAAGGCCGCTACTCGGACATTCCCTACATCGTGTTCCCCGGCAACGTCGGCGAGCGCGAAACGCTCGGGGTCGTGGTCGGCGCGTTGCTCGGCGGGGGGAAACCATAACATACGCGTCTCTTTAATGGTTTCCTGCTTCGTGGATCAGTTTCTCCCCGAAGCGGCACTCGGGAAAAGACCTTCGCGGTGAAGTTCCCGATGATCTCGACCGCGATGGGCGAGGGAAAGTGCGCCGGGATCGCCCGAACCGGCGCGGAGTACGTGGTCTCGGGCGACCCGAGTTGCCTGATGCAGATCGGCGGCGTTCTTTCCCGCGCCCGTAGCAACGTGCGCCCCCTATATCTAGCCGAGGTGTTGAACCAGAGATGAATAAATTAGCCAGCCCCGACAGAGGCGAGTCGGCGAGCCTTTTCGGCAAAGCCGCGCATACGGTCGCGGTGGATACCAACCACCGCGACCGCATCGGGCGGGCGATGGAGAGCTACTACGTCCAGCGCGACGGCCGCCAGAACCTGTTCGCGGACTACGAGGCGGCGCGAAACGAGGCGGCGCGCGTCCGCGAGCATGTCGTGTCGCACCTGGACACGTACCTCGATCAGTTCGTCCGCAACGCCACGGGTCGTGGCATTAAGGTGTACTGGGCGACTACGGGCGAGGAGGCGTGCGAGTACGTCCTTTCGGTCGCGGCGGCGCGGGGCGCGAAGCACGTCATCAAGTCGAAAATGATGACCAGCGAAGAGATCGAACTCAACACCGCGCTCGAAAAAGCCGGGCTTCACGTAGTCGAGTCGGACCTGGGCGAGTACATCGTGCAACTGCGCGAGGAGCCGCCTTACCACTTCGTATTCCCGGCGATGCACCTTTCCCGCCAGCAGAGCAGCACATTATTCTCCGACAAGTTGGGCACCGCGCCCACCGACGAGTCCGAGGAACTGGTCCAGATCGCCCGCCGCGTCCTGCGCGACGGGTTTCTTCAGGCGGATGTCGGCATCACGTGAGCGAACTTCGCGATCGCGGAGACGGGGATGATCTCGATCACTGAGAACGAAGGCAACGCGCGGCTGACGGCGGCACTCCCCCGCGTTCATATCGCGCTGGTCGGGATCGAGAAGGTATTGCCGCGACTTTCCGACCTCGCGCTGTTCCTCCCCCTGCTCGCGACGGCGGGGGCGGGGCAGCTGATGACTGGCTACAACTCGTTCTACGGCGGGCCGAAGGAGCCCGGCGAGACGGACGGGCCGGACGAAATGCACGTCGTACTACTGGATAACGGGCGTACGAACCTGCTCGCAAACCCGGAGATGCGCGAGGCACTCCACTGCGGAAGGTATGCCATGTGTCGCGCCCGCCCCACCGCCCGTCGGAACGACGCGGGCGACGACGCCTTATTCGGGAGTCCCGGAACGCGGCCCGCTGGCGAGCGGTCGGTGGGACCCCGCGCGGGACTGGTCCGCCACCCGGAACCTGCCCGTGCCCGCGCCCCGGATGTTCCGCGCGCTCTGGTGCACACGGAGCGAGGACGTAGCGCGGAAGCAGGCGCGATCGTGAGTGTGTCCGACGCGTCCGTTTTGGAGTGTGTCCGGCGGTCGCTCGGTCGCGACGGCGGCAATGCCATTCCGGCCTCCCCCGAAGCGCGCTCCCCGTCCGCGCACGACGACTACCTGCCGCCCGTCGGGGCCACCGCCTCCGAGCGATTCGCGCTGTTCCGCGCCCGCCTGACGGAGTTACGGGCGTTCCTCATAGTCGCCGGTAGCGAGGCGGACGCGACCGCCGAACTACACGCTCTGGCGGAGGCGAAGGAGTGGCGGGTCGTGGCGACGCACGCTGGGGGCGCACCCGAACGCGTCGCCGACTCGCTTGGGTTGCCGCTCTGGGTGTCGGGGCGCGACAATCCGGCGACGCTCGCGGACTGCGCGGTGGCGATCACCGGGTGCGAAGCGTTGATCGCGCAGACCGGTAGCGTGCTCGTCACTACACACTCGTCCGGGGGGCGCGCCTTGAGCGTGTTGCCGCCCCACCACATCGTGGTCGCGATGCCCGATCAGCTCGTGCCCGACCTGCCCGCCGCGTCCGCATTGCTGGCGGCGCGGTACGGCACTAGTGGCTACCCGAGCTTCGTATCGTTCATCTCCGGCGCGAGCCGCACCGGTGACATCGAGCACACCCTGGTTCTCGGGGCGCACGGCCCGCGCCGCTTGACCATCGTGCTGATCTTCCCCGAGCCTATCCCAACTTCATGACATGGTGACCGGCACCGACGCTCGTCGTCGCGCCGTCCGGGAGCACCAGTTCCGCGACGCACCCGTCCGGAATCTCGACCGCGAGATGGAAGCAACCCGCGTCGCGCCGCCACGCCACCCGGATGTCGCCGCGCGGCGTCGGCACGGTGCCTTCCGCGTGCGACAAGCCGCACGGTCGGGGAGCAATCCGTATCGCGCGGTATCCAGGCGACGCGGGCGTGACGCCGAGGATGCGGGCGGACATCTGGTACAGCGGCGTGGCACCCCAGGCGTGGCTCAGGTCGCCGGTGTCCCACATTTCGAGCAGGGATTGCGTCTCCTCCCGGATCGTCCAGCGTGCCATTTGCGGGCGGGCGTGTCGCTCGAACAGCCCCGCGTGGGAAAGGGCGTCGAACACGAAGTGCATGAAGTACGGCTGGCAGGAGAAGTCCGGCCCGGTGATCGCCCGCTCCAGAATCGCGCGGTGACGCTCGGTCGGGGCGATGTCATAAAGCACGGCGAGCACGTTGACGTGCGCGGTGTGCGTTTCGATGTTCACGTCCGCGGGGAGCCATTCGCCCGGTGGCACCGACGACTGGGACGGTTTGCCGTCGCGATATAGTCCCGCCCCCTCGTCCCAGAGTTCCCGCGCGAACGCCGCTTTCGTCTCCTCGCGCAGACGGCCGTACGCCGCCACCCGCTCATCCTCGCGTAGTAGTTCGGCGACGCGGATGCCGTCCGCGAGTGCCCGGTAGTAGAAGGCGGTGAGGTAGCCCTGCCCGATCACGGCCGGGGGATGGTGTCCGGGGAACCCCGCGATCTCGACCCAATCGAGGAACATGTAGTTGGGTGCTTCACAGATCAGGCCGTTTCCGCCCCGGTAGCCGGTGAACGTTTCGAGAAGGCTGTGAACAGTGGGCGCGAGCTCGCGTACCAGGTCAGTGTCGCCCGTGTAATCGTGATAGTCGAGTAGCATCTGTAGCCAGAGCAGGGCATAGCTGGTGTGAAAAACCCGGTTCGCGCACTGGCCCATGATCCAGGCGTACTTGCGCAGATCCTGCCGCGTCAGCCAGGGTTCGAAGAACGCGTGGTAGTTGAGAAGCGACACGATCATGTAGTCGCCGGGGTCGCTGATCGGCTCCTGATGGTGCGGCGAATCCAGGTGATGGGTTTGCAAGCAGAGTTGCGTTGCCCAGCGGCAGACGCGCCAGAGCCGGGTCAGTTCGGAGTCGCTACACGAGAACGTGCCCCGGTAGGCGACCGGTAGCGACGCGAAGTTGGCTCGCACGTCGTGAATGACGAGCGGTGTCGTCAGCCCCTCGCACCGCAAGTTTATCACCGAGAAGCTGTCCAAAAAAGGAAGTTCCATGATCTGGGTGCCCCCGGAAAGAGAGACGGCGGCGCGGCGGTGGAAGCCGGGTTCGTCCGGTTCGTTCGGCTCGATGTACAGCGTGCCGCCCGCCCCGCCCGACACTGTCATCCCGACGAATGCGGACAGCACGCGGTCATAGCGCACGGCGAACGTGCCGCCCGATTCGAGAGTTAGCGGGAACGGCGCGCCCCCGTTTCGTCGGACGCCCGCGCCGACGCGTGTCAGCCCGGACGCCGGATAATCAGCCTCCATCCGGGGCGGAATCTCGCTCGCGACGAGCGATTGCCACCGGTCCTCCAGCACGACGGCGGACTGCCATTCCCGGTCGTCGAAGCCGAGGGAACGCCAACCGACCGGCTCGTTCGCGCCGTCATACAACCAGAATCCGCCCGCGTCGCGCCAGTGGTCGGCGGCGCGGGCCTGCCACGACGCGTCCGTCTCGGCCATCCCTTCGATCTCGCAGAGGAAGGCGCCGCGCCCGCGCGTCCCCTCCCAGCCGATCAGCGGCACGGCGAACACCTCGGCGGCGAAAACGTTGCGCCCGGCTCGCAGGAAGGGCGCGAGATCGCGGACATCGTAGAACCATCTGCCGGTGCCGACGCGGTGGTAGTCCATCCCGATGTCGGCCGGCCCGCGCGACGCGAGCCGCCCGTTCACCCAGAGCCGATACGAAACGTCCGCGCTCAAAAAGGCCAGCACTTGCCCCGGAATAACATCCAGGTCGAACTCACGGCGGAACAGCGCGACGGGCGGGTTGTCCGCGCCCCCAATCCAACGCGCCCGCCACGGGCCCGGCTTGCGTTGGGGCACGAACTGGTAGCCCGACGTTTGCACGCCGTCGCTCACGGTCACGCGCATTCCGGCGTTCTCGATAGGCCCGCGCGGGTCCGTAGGGAGGGGCGGCGCGTCACGGACGGGCAGGAGGGGAAAAGGGTCTATGGTCATAAGGGGTTGTCCGGCGGGTCGGGGATCCGGTTATGGTATCACCGGATGGTCGGCACGCCCCGCGCGAATCGGGGATCTTACCACGGCGGCTATGCCGTGGCCCGACTGTTTGAGCGGTCAGTAGGACGGGTGGTCGGGCGGGTCGCGCGACCCGACGCCCGACCGCGCGACCTGGCGCCCGACCGCGCGACCTAACGGCTACGTTCACGCTCCGACGCGCCCCGCGCGACCGGGTACCCGCTCGCGGGCGGGGACGGCCCGCCGAAAGGCTTCCACCACATTCGCACACTTGCAAATCGGTGGATCAATGATTGATCCCCGCGCCCCACACCGGCCCATTGCCCGCATGACCCCCACCGACCCACTCAGCGGATCGCCGCCCGTGTCGCCCCCGTGATCTTAGCAGGTGTAACCGCGCTCCGTGGCGAATGGTAGCGGGTATACTTCTTCGCCGTGTGTGTAAGCGCGGCGACCGGCGAGATAGCGACGCGGCTTGCGCCCTTGTAAAGGAACCGGCATACCCAGTGAAAGTCTTAGTTATCGGCGGCGGCGGGCGCGAACACGCGCTGTGTTGGAAGCTTGCGCGGAGCCAGCATATTCAGAAGATATATTGTGCCCCCGGCAACGCCGGTACGGGGGCGGTCTACGAGAATGTCCCAATTCCCGTAGACGACATCGAGGCGTTGCGCCTGTTCGCTGAGCACCAGAAGATTGACCTGACCGTGGTCGGCCCCGAAAAGCCGCTGATCGCCGGCGTCGTGGACGCCTTCGAGGCGCGCGGCTTGCGCATCTTCGGGCCGTCCGCCGAACCCGCCCGCATCGAAGGCTCCAAGGCGTACGCGAAGCGACTCATGGCACGCGCCGGAATCCCCACCGCCCCGTTTGAAGTTTTCACCGACCCCAACGCCGCCCGCGATTACGTCCGCGCGATGGGCACCCCGATCGTGATCAAGGCGGACGGCGCGGCGGCGGGCAAAGGGGTCGTGATCGCGCATTCTTATGCCGAAGCCAGTGCCGCCATCGGCGCGATGATGGAACTCAAGGTCTTCGGCGCGGCGGGTGAAACCGTTGTTATCGAGGGCTGTCTGACTGGCGCGGAGGCGTCCGTGATGGCGTTCGTGGACGGCGATACGGTAAAGCCGCTCCTCGCGGTGCAGGATCACAAACGCGCCTTCGACAACGACGCGGGGCCGAACACGGGCGGCATGGGCGCGTATGCCCCGGTGCCGATCGCGCCGCGCTCCGTGGTGGATATGATCGTGCGCACGATGATCGAACCGGCGGTGGAGGCGATCCGCGAGACCGGCATCCCGTACCGCGGCGTGCTGTATGCCGGGGTCATGTTCACCCCATCGGGGCCGCAATGCCTGGAGTTCAACTGCCGGTTCGGCGACCCGGAAACTCAGGTCGTGTTACCGCTCTTAGAGTCCGACCTCGCCGAAATCCTGTCCGCGGTCGCCGATGTCGAATTAGACAGCGTGCCGGTGACGTTCACCGACCGCTCCGCCGTGTGCGTTGTAATGGCGGCGGGCGGCTACCCCGGCGAATACGAGGACGGCAAGGTAATCCGGGGCCT
This sequence comes from Armatimonadota bacterium, assembly GCA_043754515.1. Classification (GTDB taxonomy): domain Bacteria; phylum Armatimonadota; class Armatimonadia; order Armatimonadales; family Armatimonadaceae; genus JACMIU01. The sequence goes on along the minus strand of JAYUUO010000139.1, from coordinate 18,581 downwards.
GGAAGCGGCGGGCAACATGGACGCGGTGGCGGTTTTCCACGCGGGTACGGCGTTCAACGACGCGGGCGAGACGGTCACGCGCGGCGGGCGCGTGCTGGGCGTCACCGCGACCGGCGAATCGTTCGAGGAAGCGCGGGCGCGGGCGTACGCGGCGGTGGGCAAGATCGGCTTCGAGGGCGGGTTCTACCGCTCCGACATCGGGGCGAAGGCGAGTCCCAGCGCGGGTTCCTAACGTCGTTTTTCCGCGATAATTAGTCGGCGCGGCATTACCGAATGCCTGCGCGATGGCGTCAAGCATAAGACGGAAACGGTGCTACTAGACTCCAAGAAACCGGTGTCCGGCCACAAGGGCAACGAGATTTATTTCGCGGCCGGGATTGACGATCCAGGATGGTTGCGGCACCGCCTGTTCCAAACGAGCCAAACACGCCGCACAATTTTAAGAAGGCGTTCGCGCTCTCGATGATGAACAGATTAAAGGACGACACCCTGGTACAGGAGGCACTACCATATGTCAGTAGCAGCAACCCACAGATGCGCCAGGCAACGCAGGAGTATCTAAAAGCAGTGGGCTACAAACCGCCGTCCTGACCAGCGTGATCGCCTGGTATTGCGACAGTCCAGCGATGACCTGCCACGCTGTCGCCTCTTTTATCGGGGGATTAACCCGTGGCGGCGAAACAGGAACGCTACTCCCAGACGGCGGGCTTTATCTTGTCGGTGGTCGGACCTGGCGCGGGTTCCATGTTGCGCTTCAGGGCGTTGATGTAGCCGCCCCGCGCGATGTCGTCCGCGATAGGCGCGACCGCCTCGTGACTCATCAGACAGCCATGGAGCGTGCCGACTAACTCCGTCGAGCGATGCAATTCTGCAGCCACGGCTTTATATTCCGGGTCGCCTAAGTAGCGCAGACCCAGTAAGCCGTAGAGACGCGCCTCCGGGTTCCGCTCCTTCGTCAGGGCGATGAGTTGCACGCGATCCCTCGTCTTGATAAGATCCCAGACGCCCTTTTCGCTCCCGCCGATGGCTCCCGCGATCCCGACCCGCCCGACCGCGAAATAGGGAGATGAGGCGATCGCGCGGTACGCCGCCGACGGCTGGCCGCCCCGCTTCTCCGCCACTGGTGGCGGCGGGGCGTTGCGCTCGCGCCCCACTGGCGGCAGGCCGTTCGGCTTGCACGCCGCGACGCTGACCGCGAAGCACAGTACCAACAAGGCGGCGTTCATACGCGGAGCGACACCCCACACTTCTGTTTTTTCGCTGGTTGGACGGCCCTTACTGGATTTTCTCGCGGGGTTCTTCCTCCTTCATCCGCTCAATATCGAAGGCTATCACCGGCACACCATTTTGTCCGCCCGACCCCTCCGCCACGGATCGTGACCTCTACCTCGGCGAACCGGAAAGGATTTACTTCGCCACGAATCATGACGTGCTGTTCTCCGACGCGTCGGTGCTAGTACCCCAGATGTTGTATACGGCGCGGTATCCGATCCGTACGCCGTACCATGTTCGTGCCCCTGGATTCTTTCTGTATGCCTTCAGAGAGGCCTGGTAGTCGTTGTCGTCGAGCTCCCACTCGCCGGTCTGGGTGTCAATCACCAGGTATTTTCCGACATCGCCTGGCGTAAGAGTTGCAACTATACGGGCGTCGAAAATCGCCCTAGCACCGCGCCCGAGTTCGTCATCTGCCGCGCCGAAGCCGGTGTCGTGAATTGTGTTCGTAGTCATTGCTCTACCTACCTTTCAAGACATATCCCAATGTCCGCGATACTTCTGACAGACCGGGCAATGAAACATATAAATCGAAATTTCACTATGCAAACGGTTCTCCCGCATCATACGCCATAGCTCACCGGCGTCCCAACCGAGTAAGGCATCCGTGAACAATGCCTCGCCGTCACCATTCGGCGCGTGCGCGTTGAACTCGGCTTTGCCCCACTCGCCGACGTACACCATCGGGCGGGTGCAATGGAATAGCCACGACTCGCCCTGGGTCGTCGAATAGGTCGGCGTCCGCGTCAACTCGATAAGCCACTCTCGTGGCAAAACGGCTGGCGTATCACTACTGTCGGCGGGTACTATGATCCGCGCGAAGCCAGTCCCATCCTCCGACATAGCGAGATGCGACCGCGCCTTCCGGTGATCGTCGGCATAGCCCCAGGGCGCGCCCGCGACAGCATCTTCGTAACGCACCAGGCCGTACTCGGTGTTCTGCATGATCGCCACTCTGCCGCCACGGAGACAGGCGTAGCAGACGACGGCGTCCTTGTGTAGCCCGGATCTATCGGGACCGGGCTTCGACAGTTGCCACAAGTCGTAGTCTCCACCCGGCCATCCGTCGGCAGACCATTAACGGTCCCGCACCGCGGACACGATTCTAAAATATTGCCGTTCGGACGTAGCTGAAAACAGAGACATTGCGTGTGGCACAGCAAGCATTCACGCGCGCCGACATACTGTGTCGCATACTTCGCGGGCGCGTCGAAAAGTGGGAACGGTATCCCCAGTTCCGCGAACGTTCGTTCTTCTTCCATAGTAAGTTCACTTCCGCTCACGTCGGCAGCCGGTCGGCACGTTCGCCTCGGCGCGCGGGTTCACTGCTTCATTACCGCGTTTAGGATCGCCGCCATGTAGGACGAATTACGATCCGCCGGGTACTCGCGTGCGATTCGGGACGGGCGAAGGTCGGTCACCGCCCAGTCCTGCGCCGCGATATGTTCCAGCATTCCGCGCGTCACCCACCGGCGTGTTCCCGAACCGTTGTCGGGGACGAAATACACGTTGCCGCCGCTGACCTCCACCACCGTGAAACGTTTGCGGTGCGACAGCGTTTCCAACGTTTGGTTTTGTAACTGCTCGACTTTCGTCCAAATCGTGGCGGTGTTTGTCATACTTTCGCTTTCCTCCCGAAATACATCTCCTGCCCATGATATGGCGCGCAGAAAGGTGCCAGTAATGTTACCCCACACGGACGAAAGATCGCTCGGCACCACGATTTTAGTTGCCAGTGAATGGCGAGACGCGCATCACACAAAAAAGCGCGAAGCAAAGGATCATAGCTGCCGCGGTTGCGAAGTAGAAACATTTGCGGGTGGGCGACGTTTCTTGCCGCGCCCGCTCCCAGAAGTAGAGCGCGGTCACCAAGGTCAGGGGATAAACCCAGATGCCCCAGACCGCGACGAAACCGAGGAGTTTTCCGTATTCACCGCGCCACTTCCCGCCACTCAGGTCAGCGTTAGTGAACGGGAAGTGAAGTCGCTGACTCCAGACAACCGTTAGCCAAACGACGCGCAGCACGTAGCCGACCGCCGCGCTTGCGATAAGCCACGCCGCGTCTATTTTTTGGTCGCGCATCTTAGTCGTCCCGCCGGTCTCGATGCACTAGGCACCTATCTATCAGTATGATCGGAAGGAAAATAACGCCGAGGGGAGTGATACGCTCACCCGGTCTGCCGGTCGGCTTGCGGTAGTTACCGCCGCAGCCTTTGGCGATCCAAACGTCTGCGTTGTCTTGACCGCCAGAGTTGCAGCTGTAATACCCCCCCTGCGCGCTGCGAACACAATAGCAAGCGATATAAACCCCGACCAAAACATAGCGACGGTGCTTACGCAATCGGTCGAGAAACCCCGGCGCGTCGTTCCGCTCGCTCATCAAAAAAGTCCCCCTTCAACTGAACGTTGGAAGGGGGACTTCGGTTACGCCTACCGGTTAAGTAGTGTCCCGACATACTTCAGCAACTCGTTCGCCGAAATCGGGTTGTAGCCGTGCTCGTTGCACAGCCGCTCCACCACCTCGTTGATGCGCTTCAACTGATCCGCGTCGGGGGTTTTCGTTGAAGTCGTGATCTTCACGATGTCCTTGAGGTCCGCGAACAGTTTCTTTTCCAGCGCTTCTTTCAGCCGCTCGTCCGAGCCGACGCCAAAACTACCCCCGCGCCGCGATACCGACGCCACCGAGCGCATGATGCCCTCGCGGAACTCGCGCTTCGCGTTCTCCGAGATGCCGATCTGCTCCTCAATGGAGCGCATCAGCCGCTCGTCCGGGTCAACGTCGTCGCTCGTGATCGGGTCCTTCACCTTGGTGCGGTTGCAGAACGCGTCCACGTTGTCGAGGTAGTTGTCGAGCAGGGTCTTCGCCGACTGCTCGTAGGAGTAGACGAATGCCCGCTGGACCTCCTTCTTCGCGATCTCGTCGTAGTCCTTGCGCGTCTCGTCCAGGAAACCTAAGTAGCGGCGGTACTCCTCCTCGCTGGTCGAAATATCCTGCAAGCCGTCGCGCATGGCGCGGAGCACGTCAATCGGCGTGATGCACGACTTGTTGCCGCGCACGAGCGCGGACGACAGCCGGTTCATCACGAAGCGCGGCGAGACGCCGTGCATCCCCTCGTCCTGATGCTCCTCGGTCAATTCGCGCAGGTGCTTCTGATCCCAGTCGCCTACCTGCTTCTCGCCGTCGTAGAGTTTCAGCTTGCTCATCAGGGTGAGTCCCTGCTTCTTGCTGGTTTTGAGGCGGGTGAGCAGGGCGAACATGGCGGCGACGCGCAGGGTGTATGGCGCGATGTGCACGCTCATCAGGTCAATCCGGTCGTCGGAGAGTTGCGACTGCCCGATCAGCTTCTCGTAGATGCGGATCTCCTGCGACAGGCGCAGGTTGTACGGCACCTTGACCACGAAGATGCGGTCAATCATCGCCTCGTTCTCTTTGTTGCCGAAGTAGGAGTTGTATTCGTACTCGTTCGTGTGCGCCAGCACCACCAGGTCGGCGTAGATCAGCGCGAAGCGCGACGCCTTGATCGTCTGTTCGCCCGCCACCGTGTTCAACTCGTACAGGAACCGCTTCTCCGCCTTGAGCATTTCGATGAACTCGATCACGCCCCGGTTGGCGATGTTCAGCTCGCCGTCGAAGTTGTAGACGCGCGGGTCGGACTCGTTGCCGAGTTCGGCGAGTGCCTGGATGTTCACCGAGCCGGTCAATTCGGCCACGTCCTGCGATTTCGGGTCGGCGGGCTTGAACGTGCCGATGCCGCACCGGTCGCGCTCCGAGAACGCGATCCGCTCGACAGGCACCGCGCCCAGATCGCTTTTCCAATCCTTCTCAAGGCGGTAGCGGCATACGGGGCACAGATCGCCTTCAATGTGCACGCCATACTCGTTCTTGAAGTCCGCGCGCAGGTCGTCGGGCACGAGGTGGAGCGGCTCCTCGTGCATGGGGCACCCCTTGATCGCGTAGACCGCGCCCTCGTCGGTGCGCGAGAACTTCTCCATCCCCTTCTTGATCAGGGTCGAAATGGTGGACTTGCCGCCGCCGACGGGTCCCACCAGCATCAGGATGCGCTTACGGATGTCGAGTCGGCGCGACGCGGGCGAGAAGTATTCCTCGACCAGGTGCCCCTGCACCTTTTCGAGACCGAAGATCTCGTTCTCGAAGAACTGGTAGGCGCGGGAGCCGTCGGGCCGCTCCTCGGTGCCGGGGGAGATGACCATGTTGTACAAACGGGCGTGCGCGAGGTCGGCGACGCGGGGGTTTTCGCGAACGATCTCGAGGTAGTCGGCGAAGGTGCCCCCCCATTTGAGCTTGTCCGTCTGGGCGCGGAAATCCTCGGCGGCTTTCAATATATCGAACTTTGCCATGCGGTCCCTTTCATTTGCGCGGTGCGATGCAATATCGCGGCGTGTGCGGTCTTCAGTAAAAGGTCGGCGCGGGCGCGGATAGAAATGGTTCCGGCGCGGTCCGTAGAGGGCGTGCGCCGGGCATCCTTTCTCGCGCTCGCGAGGTGATACAAGTCATCGGGCGGGTTTCCGGCTTCACGAACGGCATCAGGGAGGGATGGATTCCCGTGCGCCGCCAGCCAGGAAACAGGTTTCTTAAGGTACGATTTGTTCCGTCGTCGGAATAAAACACGGAAGCCAGTGCCGGGCGCCGGGAGGACGGCGGGGCGAAAGTCTCGGCGCGGGAGAGTAGTCCCGCGCACGGTCGGTTTAGTGTATCGCGGACTTCGCGCCGGGTCACGATACCCGTCTCTGTTACGTACCGAGGCGGGCGTTTCATTACCGCTTTCGCGGGCCGCGCGCGATAGTTTTTCGCGGACGGGACGGGGCGTGGGCACTTGACAGGGGGCGCGGCGATTGGCTACAGTATCACACCACATGTCCTCGCTCATCCCCGAATCTAGACGCGCCGATTACGGGGCGGCGACGCTGGTATTCCTGATTAGTCTCGCCACCTACGTGCTGACCGCCTGCCGCACCGTCTACTCCGGCGACAGCGGAGATCTCGTCGTCGCCGCCGCGACGGGCGGCGTGCCGCACCCCAGCGGCTACCCTCTTTTCGTACTCTTCGCCCATCTGTTTGGCACGCTACTTCCGGTGGGCGAATGGGCGTTCCGTGTCAACCTTTTCGTCGCGCTGTCCGGCGCGGGCGCCGTGCTGTTCACCTACCTGTTTTTGAGTTTGTTACTGGAGGGGAAGCCCGTCCGGCGTCCGGCAGCGGCGTTCGGCGCGCTAGTTCTCGCTTTCGGCACGACCACCTGGGGCCAGGCGACGATCAGCGAGGTTTATTCGCTCGGCCTAGCGTTCCTGGCCGCGCTTCTGTTCTATTCGTTGCGCTGGGTTCGTACGCCCGAGGACGGCACAGGAACCGCCGACGACCGGCTCGCCTGGCTCTGCTTTCTGTACGGCCTCGCGGTCACAAATCATCTGACCGTGGTCTTCGTTTTCCCCTTATTCCTGGCGCGGGTGCTGGCGCATAAGCCCGCCCTGCTCGGGAAACAGGCGCGGCTACTTCTGCCGCTCGCGGGATTGTTTCTACTCCCGCTGGCACTCTACGCGTATCTCCCGCTCGCGGCGCGTTATGGAACCGCCCCGATCCGTTGGGGGATGCCCGACACCTGGGAGAAGTTATTTTTTCATCTGTCCGGGCAACGCTACAGCGGCTACATGTTCCCTGGCGGCGCGTTCTTCCAGTTCAGCTGCCGAGAGTATTTCGGCACGCTGTTGAAAAACGAACTGGGCGTGTTTCTGCTACTCGTCCCCGTCGGGATCATCACGCTACTGCGCGACACGGGGAGCAGGGCGAGCGGCCTGCTGGTTCTGGGGATCTGGTTGGTGGAGACGGGGTACGCGGCGAACTACGCCACGCCGGATATTGACGCGTATTACCTGCCCTCTTACCTGGCTCTCGCGTGTTGCATCGGCGTCGGCGCGTCCGCGACGGTCGGCTTCCTGACGCGTTATCTGCCCGAGCAGAGCCGGGAGCGCGGGATGCGTCTGTCCGCGCTGACTCTGTGCCTACTGCCGATACTGCCACTGACGGCGCATTACGGGGACGCCGACAAGAGCGGCGACTTCCGCGAGCGTGACTACGGCCTGAATCTGTTGCGCTCCTGCCCCCCCCACTCGGTGCTGATCCTCACGCAAGACACGGCGTTCACCCTCTGGTACGAGCAGTATGTCCTCAAGGTACGCCCCGATGTTCTGGTCGTACAACGTAGCCTGTTCACTGGTACCGACATCGCCTACTGGTACGCGGCGGCGTTGCGACGGGCGTACCCGGCGTTCGCGACCTGTCTCCCGGCACCCGACAGCCCGCCTACCTTCGACGCGGGTCTGATCCAGCTGGCGCGCCGGGCGATGGACGAAGGGCACCCCATTCTGTTTTTGCGCTCGTTTCGGGCCTTCCTGGTACCGCCCCGCATGCTCGCGGTCGCGGTCGCGACGGCGAAGCGGGGGGATAAATTCGCCACACCGCCCACGAGACCCGCCGACGCGGGTGGCACGTCGGCGAAGTTCGATGATTGGGCGGTGGCACACTCGTACGCGCTACCCTACGGCTTGGGCTTGCGCCTGTTCCCGCGCTCCGTGTCCGGCAAAGACATGCCCCCGCCGCCGCTACGGGATCTGGTTACGACGAACGCCACTTTATGGGAGTCGTTCGCGCTCGACGGGGTTTTCGTGGACCAGTGGCGCGGTGATCCGGACCCCTTGCACTACCCGATGGCGACGCAGTACATGGAGTCTATACGCGACTTCGGTCAACTCGCCGAGTCGGTGGGTGCCTCGGACACCGCGCGGGAATGCTACCGCCGCTCTTCAATCATTTACCCGACACCCGAGGCGTCCGCGGGGCTGAAGCGCCTCGCGGTTGAGAACAGGTGACTCTATTCCGGGATTGCGGGAACATGGAAGCAGGATACAGGCGTACCGAAGGGGTATTTAACGCGGGGGCGAAAAACTAAAGCGTCGCCCCCACGAAACCGAACCATTATCCGGAAGGAAGTTTGATCATACGTGAAGTTATTTAACGTCGTTGCCGCCCTCGCGGCGTTCTCGGCGGCGACGACGGTGTTAGCCGTCGCGCCCGCCTTCGCCCAATTACCGACCTCGCAAGCCGATGCGGAGAAGCAACTGGGTATTACCTCCGAGCAAAAGATGCGAATGCAGACCATTCAGAAGAAGTATAAGCCACAGTCGGATGCCTTGAACACGAAGTATCGGCCCCGCATCGTGGCTCTGCAAAAGCAGATGATGGCCCTGCAAATGCAGGCCAGCAAAGAGGCGAAGCCGCTCGCCGAAAAGATGCAGAAAGAGACCGAGGCTGTCTTCACGCCCGCGCAACGTAGCAAAATGAAGACGTGGCAAACGCAAGCGCAGGCCCAGCGCGGCGGCCCCGGAGGGATGGGCGGGGCGATGGGTGGTGGTCCCGCCGGTATGGGCGGTAAGCCCAAGTAGCGACGCGAACCCGCCGCCCCGGATCACCCGGCGCGGCGGGTCCACGATATACTCGCGCCCTCGAACCACGACGCGCGGCTACGAGAGACGCCGCACCGGGTGCCCCCCCGCCTCCAGCGAGCAGGTCAGCTCCCGGATGTGCTTCTCGTCCCGCACCTCGACCAGCAGATCTACCCCAGCCCGCCCGTAAGGCACGGTATCGGAAAGGCGGTTATGGATCACCTCGATCACGTTCCCGCCGCCCGCCGCGACCTCCGTCAGGAGCGACGCCAGACCGCCCGGCTTGTCGGAACAGGCAGAGATGAAGTGGAAGTAGCGGTTGGTGCGTATCAAGCCGCGCTCGATCAGGTCCGACAGCAGGCGTAAATCAAGATTGCCCCCGCATAAGAGGCAGACAGTCTTACCCCGCGCCAGATGCGGGTAGGCGAACAGCGCGGCCAGGCTCGCCGCGCCGCTCGGCTCGACCAGGCTCTTGGTGCGTGACAGCAGGAGTAGTATCGCCTCCGCGATGAATGAGTCGGCGACCGTCACCACGGCGTCCGCGTAATGTTTGATGTACTCCCAGGTGCGCGGCGACGGCGACTTGACCGCGATGCCGTCTGCCAGCGTGTCCACCGGCTCGACGCGCGGCACCAGTCGGCCCGCCGCGAAAGACCGCGCCGCCGAGTCCGCGCCTTCCGCCTGCACCCCGATGATCCGAATCCTGGGGTTCGTTTCTTTCAGCGCGATTGCCATACCCGCGAATAATCCGCCGCCCCCGATGGGCACGATCACCGTATCTACGTCCGGCACGTCGTCCAGCAACTCCAGCCCGAGCGAGCCTTGACCCGTTATCACCGCGTCGTCGTCGAAGGCTGGGATGAAAGTCGCGCCCGTCTCCTCCGAGTAGAGCCGCGCCGCCCGATCCGCGTCCGCGAACTCGATCCCCTCCAGCCGAACCTTCGCGCCGTACCCTTCCATCGCGGCGATCTTCGCGATGCTCGCCGTGCGCGGCACGAACACCGTCGCCGTCACCCCCGCGTCCCGCGCCGCCAGCGCGACCCCCTGTCCGTGGTTGCCTGCCGACGCCGAAACGACGCCCCGTTGCCGCTCGTCCGGCGTTAGCGACGCCACCTTCCACGTCGCGCCGCGCACCTTGAACGAGCCGGTGCGTTGCTGATTCTCCATCTTGAGCCGCAAGGACGCGCCGAACGCCGCGCTCCCGGCACGCTCGGAGATCCCGTCGCTTTCGATTAACGGCGTGTGCCGGACGCGCCCGCGCAGGTACGGGTACGCGGATCGTAAGTCGGGAAGGGAAACGTGGCGGGGAAGGTCGGTCATGCCGTTCATTTAACCGTCAAGGCGCCACCGCCGCCAGATCGCGTGGCTTCCGCCCGTCCAACATCACGCGCTGGCCCCAGCCCCTATATGGACTGTGGACCAGAAAAGTTCGCCTTGCTATGTTTAACACGATTTTCGGTGGGGTAATCTGCGGGAAGGCATAGTTCAGATTGTGACGAAACACATCAACCATGCCGTGATTGATTGCTACGTCTACATGGGCCCCGACCCGAAGGAGTATTTATGAAACATCCAATCATGCGCAACGCGGTATTCTGCGGTGCCATAACCACGCTCGCGATCTTTGCCAGTATGCAGCCGGCACATGCCCAGTTCGTCAACCTCGTGCAGGGAAACCCTCAGTCCCAGCTGAATTCCGTCAGTACGCCCGACGAGGGCGCGCTGTTTATAGCGAGCAGGTTTGACACGTTCGGGTTAGCGGTGAACGGCGAAACGCTCTCCGGTTCCCTGCTCTCCGCAGTTTATACGAACAGCACGGGTGGCCTGGACTTTCTCTATCAAATATCCGTCACCACGACCACGGGCGGCGTAACCGCCACCAACCTGAACGACTTTTCAGGATTCAGCACGGCGGCGGCGTTCGATAAAATCGACTCCTTCGTCACCCCGGCGGGAACATTCACATCGGGCGGGAAACGCCCATTCGGTTCCCAGCGCGTGGTCGGCGGCGGGTCGGTCGCGTTCGCGTTCAACAGCAACGATCTGACCGCCGGCGGCAAATCAGACGGCGTTCTTCTGAGCGGGGACAAATCGGCTATCCTGATCGTGCGCACGAACGCGACCAACTATAGAGTGGCGAACGCCACGGTGAACGCGGCGGCGGCGGCCAACGTCACCGTTCTCGCCCCGGAAACCGGCGCCATCGTCGTCCCAGAAGCCGGTACGCTCATGCTACTTATACCGGGCACCATGCTAGGCGCGATGCTGATCAAGCGTCGCCGGAAGTAGTAGCCGAATAACGACTCGGAGTGGGCGCGAGTGGATATTCACTCGCGCCCGTTTCGTCGTCTGGACGGTCCGGAACAACGGGTTTCCCCGGCGCGGCACTGGCACCGCCCTCTCCGCACGGCGTCCGCTACCGAACAAGTTCGCGCTCGATATTCGGCCCACGGAGGAAAAATTAGCACGGTCGGTTAATAACATCCCAGTGTCGGGCGGCCATCGCCTTGATCCAATCAAACAAACCCTGCTCATAAAGGACATGCCAATGCCGCGTTCGCCCTGTCACCCGCTTATGCCGACCAGACTTACGATTTTAACTGTTATCGTTTGCGCGCTATCGTTAGCGGGGGGATGTGGCGGCGCGGGCAACTCGACTCAAGTATCCACCCCAACCCCAGCACCCTCCGTGTCCTCTTCGCCGATCGCGACGCCGACCCCGAAGCGCATGGCTATTAACATAAATCTGCTCTGGGGGGCCCGCACACGCAATGTCGGACTTGATCTTTCTCATACCAGCTCGGCGATGTCTGGTGTGATCAAGTTCTACGAGGGCGGCGTCGTTAGCAACTCGCCAATCTCGGTCGTCTTCGTCACCCGCGACCCGACGCGCCTCGCGGCATACTCGGTACCCATCACGACCGGGGCCGACTTGATAGATGTCAATCGGGTCTGCCTCATCCAAGCGAGCTTCTACCTGGGTTCGACCCCTATCGGAACGCCGACCGCTAGCACGTCCTTTTATACGACGATTGACGGCAAAACAGGGGAGGCCGACAACTCGGTCGCCCCTGACAGCATCGTGCGCACGGTCGCGCTGACGGTTCCCCCCCTGAGCGTCGGGAAAAATGTTCCGCTGACAGTCGTCGCTTCGGATGCTACCGGAGCGGTCGTACCTGTGTCGCTGGGATCGGTACTCGTCTCAATCCAGGACGGCAAGGATTTCGCCACCGTGGTCAACGGGGCCGGAGCCGCCCCTTTTCAACTGTACGGTGCTAAAGCAGGTACTTCCACGGTCGTCGCGATCGTGGATGATGTGTATAGCAATCCCGTCTCCGTGGTAGTGGCCCCTTGAAGTCGTATCGCATCGTTCTCGCGGGGCGGGAACCGCTCTAGGAACCGCGCCGGGGGTAGCCGTAGGGTTGCCCCGGCGCGGTCCTATCGCCTCATAGCGAGATGATATGTCCGTTGCCGTCCCCGTTCCCGGAGCCGACCACGGTTCCCCCGTTCACACCGCCCGCGCCACGGCTACCCGCGCCCAGGGCGCCAACTCCCGGCGCGCCAGCCCCTGGTACCCCGGCACCCCGCTTGATGATGCCCGTGCTACCGGGGACGTTAAGCCCAAAGCGGGTGAAGATGGGGATCATGGTGATATTAAGCAACTTGGCAAGGTCAACAGGATCGGCGTAGGTCAGTTCGATCCGGTCATACATGATCGCGGAGCGTGCCGCCTCTGGTTCCGGCATAAGAGCAGGAACCGGGTCGGTTACCGGCGCGGCTCGCAACTTAACTAGATACAAACCGCCCTCGCGGGAATACGTAGCGGGCGGGTTCGCGGAGCGTAACATCAGTTTCAAGGCACTCTCGAACGGCACGTCGGTTACCTTCAGGTTGACGCTACCGGTCACGTCGGGCGCAATGGAGTAGTCCACCTTCGCGGCCTGGAAAATCTGCTCCAGCGCGGTTCGTAGCGGCACATCCCGCATATTCAACGTCACGTTCGGCGGCGTCGCCGGAGCCTGCGCACGCACCATTCGCGGCGCGGCGGCTAGCACTGTCACTCCCCCGAGGAGCGCGGCTGTAAGAGATAAGCCGCGTACGATACCGTTACATTCCATGTCGTTCCCTTTCGCCAGCGTGTTTAGCGTGTTTGCTGTTAATCCGTTCAGACACCGGGGTGACCGCCATACTTCAATCCGCGCGTGGCATACCTTAGGGCACCGTTCGCTCAGGCGGCATGGCCCGTCTCCTCGACAAAATGGGATAACGATCTGGTTCTGTTTCGGCGGCACGCGCCCGGTTTAGCTTACACCGTTTATCGCGAACGGCGTTTGCCGCGACGAATGCCGTATGATAGACTGCCTATCCTGATTCAGCGACGAACCACGGGCTACGAGTTTTCTTTCCGCCGAATCGCGGGGAATGAACTCCGTCCGGGGGTAACATCCCTGTGCGGAATGCCACGGCGACGACGCGACGGGCGCAAGATGTGTGGCGTGTCGCTGGCGGTGGACTCGGGATCTTCCCTGCCCCGTTTCCAGTGGCGCGCTTCTTGATAGAAGATGCGTGCCACATACCCGTCGCACGACCGGCGAACAAAAACGGCGTATTCTCCCCACGCCGGGTGCCGGGAAACCCGACCCTTTATTTTGTTCGTGTTATGAAACAGGAAGCCTGTAGTCTATGTCGCCGACCGATACAATAACTGATGTGCCGACCACGAGTGCGCCCGCCGGGGTATTCGCTCCCGCCAAACAGGGACTATACGACCCACGCTTCGAGCACGACGCCTGCGGGGTCGGCTTCGTCGCGCATATCAAAGGGCACCGCACGCACGACATCGTCGCCAAAGGTTTGCAGGTGCTCGATAACCTCGTGCATCGCGGCGCGAGTGGCTCCGACCCCGAGACGGGCGACGGCGCGGGGATCCTGATCCAGGTCCCGGACGCCCTGCTACGGCGCGAGTGCGACCGCCACGGCTTCGCGCTACCGCCAGCGGGCGAGTACGGCGTCGGTGTCGTGTTCCTGCCGCGTGACGCGGACGCGGGCCGACTGTGCGAGGCGATCATCGAGTCCGTCACGCGCCGCGAGGGGCTACGCTTCCTCGGCTGGCGCGTGGTGCCGACCGACAACCGGCTGATCGGGCGCGACGCCCGCGCCGCCGAACCCGTGATCAAGCAGTTCTTCATCGGGCACGGCTTGCAGACCCCCGACGCCGCCTCGTTCGAGCGCAAACTTTATGTCGTCCGGCGCGTGATCGAAAACGAGGTCGCTGACGCGACCGGGATAGCGCACGCGGACAAGGAGTTCTATATCCCGTCGCTGTCGGCGAAAACGCTCATCTATAAGGGGCTACTTCTGCCGAACCAGATGCGCTCTTACTACGCCGATCTGACCGACCCGGACATGGTGTCCGCCATCGCATTGGTGCATCAGCGGTTCAGCACGAACACGTTCCCGTCGTGGCCCCTCGCCCACCCATATCGGTATCTGGCGCACAACGGCGAGATCAACACGCTACGCGGCAACCGCAACTGGATGAAGGCGCGCGAGGCGGGCCTGACGTCGTCGCTACTCGGAGACGACCTGCCCAAATGTTTCCCGCTCGTCAGCCGCGAGGGTTCCGACTCCGCGACTTTAGATAACGCGGTCGAACTGCTACTCGCGGCGGGCCGCTCGCTCCCGCACGCCCTGATGACGCTGATCCCGGAGGCGTGGGCGGGCAACGCGCTGATGGACGAGACCACGCGCGCGTTTTACGAGTATCACGCCTGCCTGATGGAGCCGTGGGACGGCCCGGCGGCGGTGGCGTTCACGGATGGCGTCCAGGTCGGCGCGGTGCTGGACCGGAATGGCCTGCGGCCGGCCCGCTATACGATCACGAAGAGCGATCTGGTCGTGCTGGCGTCCGAGACCGGCGTGATCGAGTTCGCCCCCGAAGATGTCGTCGAGCGTGGGCGGCTCCAGCCGGGCAAGATATTCCTCGTGGACACGGAGCAGGGGCGGATTATCCCCGACGACGAAGTGAAGGGCGCGGTCTGCGGTCAGGCACCGTACGGCGAGTGGCTGGAGCGCAACCGCATTGACCTGTCCGACCTGCCCAAATCCGGCGCGTCCCCCTACGAGTTCGACCACGAGAACCTGCTCGCGCGTCAGAAGGCGTTCGGCTACACGACCGAGGACGTCCGCCTCCTGATCGAGCCGCTGGCGAAGAATGCCGAGGAGCCTATCGGCTCGATGGGCACCGACACCCCGCTCGCCGTGCTGTCCCACCGCCCGCAACCCTTATACAACTATTTCAAGCAGCTGTTCGCGCAGGTGACGAACCCCCCGATTGATCCGATCCGCGAGTCGCTCGTGATGAGTTTGCAGGGCTACATCGGGCGCAACGGCTCTCTGCTCGACCCGGATGAGTCGGCGGCGCGTCAGATTAAATTGTCCGGGCCGGTGTTGACCAACGCCGAACTGCGCACCCTGCGCGACCTGGAAGGCAACTGGGGCGACTTCCGCTCGGCGACGCTGCCGATGCTGTTCCCGGTAGACAAGCCGCATGGCGCGCTGGAGCGCGCGCTGGAGCGTATCTGCCGCAAAGCCTCCGAGATGATCGAGTACGGCGTGTCGGTGATCATTCTGAGCGACAAGGGTGTGAACGACGAGAACGCGCCGATCCCGTCCCTGCTCGCAATCTCGGCGGTGCATCACCACCTGATCCGCGAGGGCACCCGCACCTCGGTCGCGCTGATACTCGAGTCGGGCGAGGCGCGGGAGACGCACCACTTCGCGTGCCTGCTCGGCTACGGCGCATCGGCGGTGAACCCGTACCTGGTGTTCGAGACGATCACTGAGATGAAGGAAGACGGCATGTTGCCCGAGGCGATCACGGGCGACAAAGCGGCCGAAAACTACATCAAGGGCATCGGCAAAGGGTTGCTCAAGATCATGTCCAAGATGGGCATCTCGACCCTGCAATCGTACCGGGGCGCGCAGATATTCGAGGCGGTCGGCGTCTCGTCCGAGTTGGTCAGTCGCTATTTCACCGGCACCCCGTCGCGCATCGAGGGGATCAGTCTGGACGGCATCGAGCGCGAGGCGCGCGTGCAACACGAAGCCGCGTACCCGACCGAAGCTATCCCCGCCTCGTTCTCGCTGGAGCCGGGCGGCCAGTACCAGTGGCGGCGGTTCGGTGAGAAGCACGCGTTCAACCCTGATAGCATCGCCAAGATGCAGAGCGCGGTGAAGACCGGCTCGTTCGAGACGTTCACTGAGTTCAGCACCATGGTGAACGAGCACGCGGAGCAGGCGATGACCCTGCGCGGCCTGATGCGCCTGCGCGAGGGGGAGCGACCTGCCGTGCCGCTCGACGAAGTGGAACCGGCGTCCGAGATCGTGAAGCGGTTCTCGACCGGCGCGATGAGCCTCGGCTCGATCAGCCGCGAGTCGCACGAGGGGCTGGCACTCGCGATGAACGCGATCGGGGCGAAGTCGAACACGGGCGAGGGCGGCGAGGATTCCGACCGCTACCACGACAAGCGCCGCTCGGCGATCAAGCAGGTCGCGTCCGGGCGGTTCGGCGTCACGACCGAGTATCTGGTGAACGCCGACGAACTACAAATCAAGATGGCGCAGGGGGCGAAGCCCGGTGAGGGCGGGCAGTTGCCGGGCTACAAGGTGGATGAGTATATCGGCAGGATCCGCCACACGACGCCCGGCGTGACGCTCGTCTCGCCCCCGCCCCACCACGACATCTACTCCATTGAGGATCTGGCGCAACTGATCTTCGACCTGAAGAACGTTAACCCTGAGGCGCGGATCTCGGTCAAATTGGTCTCCGAAGTCGGCGTCGGCACCATCGCGGCGGGCGTCGCTAAGGCACACGCCGACCATATCCTGATCGCGGGCTACGAGGGCGGCACCGGCGCGTCTCCCCTGTCGTCCATCAAGCACTGCGGACTACCGTGGGAGTTGGGGCTTGCCGAAACGCAACAGGTGCTGGTGCTGAACAACCTGCGCGGGCGGGTCCGGCTCGCGACCGACGGCCAGATGAAGACCGGGCGCGACGTGGTCGTGGCGGCGTTCTTAGGTGCCGAGGAGTTCGGATTCTCGTCCGCGCCGCTGGTCGCGCAGGGCTGCATTATGATGCGGGTCTGTCACCTAGGCACCTGTCCGGTCGGGATCGCGACGCAGGATCCGATCCTGCGCAAGAAGTTCGAGGGCAAGCCGGAGCATGTGATCAACTACTTCTTCTTCGTCGCCGAAGAAGTGCGCCGCCTGATGGCGCGGCTCGGCTACCGCGCGATGGACGAGATGATCGGGCAGGTCGGCGCGCTCGATGTTGACGAGGCGGTGCGCCACTGGAAGGCGCGCGGCGTCCACCTCGCCGCGATGCTCCACCAGGTGCCGGTGCCGGACGGCGTCGCGGTGCGGTGCGTCGAGAGGCAGGACCACGGCCTGCGCGACGCGCTGGACTACAGGCTGATCGAGAACGCGAAGGCCGCGCTGGAGGACGCCCGCCCGGTCGAGTTCGCGGTGCCGATCCACAACTACAACCGGACATGCGGCTCGATGCTTTCGGGCGAGGTGGCGAAGCGGTACGGCGCGAAGGGACTACCGGACGGCACGATCAAGATCACCTTCACGGGCTCGACGGGGCAGTCGTTCGGCGCGTTTCTCGCGGCGGGTATGACGCTGACATTACTCGGCGACGCGAACGATTACCTGGGCAAGGGGATGAGCGGCGGCAAGATCGTCGCGCGCCCGCCGATGGGCGCGTCGTTCCCGGCGCACGACAACATCATCGCGGGCAACACGCTATTGTACGGCGCGACGGGCGGCGAGGTGTATCTGTCCGGCAAGGTCGGCGAGCGGTTCGCGGTGCGTAATTCGGGCGCGGAGGCGGTGGTGGAGGGCGTGGGAGACCACGGCTGCGAGTACATGACGGGCGGCACGGTGGTGGTGCTGGGCGAAACCGGGCGAAACTTCGGGGCGGGCATGTCGGGCGGCGCGGCGTACATATACGACGCGGACGGTACGTTCGCGAAGCGGATCAACAAAGACAAGAACCTGCTCCGCGAGTCGGTGACGGACGAGACGGATGTGTCGCATCTGCGGTCGCTGATCGAAAAGCACCGTGCCGCGACGGACTCGGAGCGTGCGAACGCAATTCTAGAAGACTGGAATAGCGAACTATCACGCTTCGTGAAGGTGATCTCCGAGGAGTACCGAAACCTGCTCGCCAAGCGGACCGCGACGCCGCTCCCCATGTCTAGCGGGAACGGCGACGGGCACGGGCACGCGGCGGGGAACGCCGCCCCGTCGTATGGCGGCGCGGCGTCGGTCGGCGCGAGGGGGAACTGACCGGCCGCCGACACGACATATACACAGGAGCAAAGACCATGACAAGCGAAGAGGTCGTAGCGCGGGGCAAGGAGTGGTACGAGAACGGCATCCGCGCCGTTGTCGAGGAAAGTAGTCGCGGAAAGCCACTCTTGAATTGACGTGGAAAGCGGCGAGTACACAATCGCCGACACGCGCGAGGAGATGACACGACTGCTCTGGCGGCTGGCACCCAAAGCCGAGCGATACCTGATGCGCGTCGGCGGAACCGCGTACATCCGGCGCGGCTGGGGAAGTACTCGCGCTCGTGGTTAGCGGCACGGTCCGGCACCGCTATATAGAAAGGGGGCGGGCAATCTTGCCATCGCGTCGGCGGAAGAATGAACTCATGCGTTGCTACGAGAAGCCCTTTTCATGGGTACTTTAAGTAAGTGTCCTAATTTAGTTTGCACTTTGGAACGGCTTGAACTCGATGGTCAGTTCTCTTCCCACCGCCGCTAATGCTTGCCAAACACGGTAGC
>JAYUUO010000138.1:0-38392 GCA_043754515.1 Armatimonadota bacterium | reverse complement strand
CTGAACTACAATCCCGGGACAGCGAGCCAGTTCTCCGGGTATAGCCGCGACCCGCTTGACCGCGTGATCACTCGTGCAAACACAATTGGGGCGCGGGTACTGTGGTATTCGCTCGGAACAAACGACTCCAAAAACCCATCGGTTCAGACTAAGTCTGTAGTCAAGGCGATTTACAAGGCGCAAATAGACTGTCTGATAACGCATATCCCGACCCTGATGGAGATCGTGCTCTCGCCGCCCGTGACGCCTCAGGCAGGATCGGTGCCTCTAGCGCGTGCTGGGGGCTGGAATGCGGCATCAGAGGTCGCGGTAGCGCAATATGGCGCGGCGTGTTCAGAACTTGTTACCGAGTACGCGGCGGCGGGCGGCGGGGTCAAAGTGTCGCTGGGAGACGTTGCGACGGGACCCTATATTGCTGTCACGGCGAACGCGTCTGGGGATGGTATCCATCCGGGATCGCCCGCGAAACAGGTTCAGGGTGATAATATCGCCGCCGTGCTCGCGCCTGTCTATGCGCGCATCTCGCTCGCGCTGACGCCGCCGGCCAACGGCTTCACGCTGTCCGGCCCGGTGTCGGGCATCGTCGGCATCTCGTCCGCGCCGTTCACGATCACGCCGACCGGCCCCGCGAACGCCATCTACGCAGGCGTTATCGCCCCGTCGGATGGCGGCGCGGGCGGCTCGTTCTCCCCCGTCGCGCCCTGGGCCGGCGACCTGTCGGCGAAGACGTTCACCTACACGCCCATAGCAGCCGGAGTGCAGCACATTACCGCGACCGCTAACCCGGCACTCGCCGCGCCCGCCGCGATCAACTACGCCGCGAGCAACCCGGCCGATACCACCGCGCCGACACTCACCGGCGTGAGCATCAACGCTTCGGGGAACCTGCTGACGCTGACGTTCCTCGAAGCGGGTTCGCCCCCGATCCTGCCCCAGGCGGCGGTAGCGGGCTTTTCTCTTTCGGGCGGGCACAACTTGTCGGGCGTCGTCAGGGCGTCGCCGCTTGTCGTCACATTCGCCGTCGCGCCGCCCGTCTACTCGACGGAGACGCTCACCGCTGCTTACAACGCCCTAACTGGCAACGTGACGGACTCCGCCGTCGCGCCCAACCCGCTCGCGACGGTCGCGGGCGCGGCGGTGACAAACGGCAGCACCCAGACGCCGCCCGCGCCGGTGACCGGTATCTCAGACGCGGACGCCCAGAAGATCGCCGGGTTCGTGGCGAAAAGCGAGACCGTGCAGCGGATCGCGGCCTCGGTCGGGGCGTTCGGCGGCGCACAGACCAAATCGGGCACGACCACGACGCAGACGCTGACCCGGCCAGACGGCGGCACGCTCGCAAAAACCGACAACGGCGGCGCGACAATGACGGCGGTCAGCACGCCGGGATCGGGCACGGTGGCACAATGATAGGCGGATCGGCATTCCCCAGCGAACAGACTGGGCAACCAGCCGCGCCCGCGATCGGCACGCCCGCCGATTTGTCGGGCATTGAAGGCGGCGGGATAATCGCGAGAAACCGCGACGGGTCGGCTTTATCCCGCATCCGCCTGACTTCGGGCGACACAGCGCCCGCGCGGCGCGTCCAGATCACGGGCGGCGACGGCGAACCGCTCGACCTTTCGGGGTGCGTCGCGGTGTACCTCCTGTCCCAGATCGGGGTGTCGGGGCTGACCGCCGGGTTCCCCGCCGCGCCGGTCGTACCGAAAGTCGTGACCGGCGCGGCCGTGATCGAGTCGGCGGTCGCCGGGTTCCTGCGCCGGGACTGGTCCCCCCCCGACACGTCCGTGCCCGGCACCTACCAGGAAGTCTGGCACCTCACCGACGCCAGCGGGCTCACCGCCACCACCACCACCGGCGCGGTAATCGTGCAGATCCTGTAGCGGCCCGTTTCGCCGAGCGCACGTTTGAGAGAGACGCTGCGTCTCTCGTGTCCCGTGGAATCGTCAAAACTAAGTTATCGCGAAAGAAAGGACACACCCATGTCCGTCATGAACACGCAGGGGGGAGCCGCCCAGGCACAAACGGGCATTCCCCCCCCGACTACCGCTAGCCCGGAACAAACGCCGCGTTTTTCCCCCGAACCGTTCTGGGAGCAACACTCCACCCGCTGGGACGTCCTGAAGTTCCTGATCCCGCTCGCGCTGTGCGTGATCTGGGCCCTGATCCAGATGTACTTCGGGCAGATCGCCCAGACCCGTGACATAGCGACCGAGGCATCGCAGATCGCGACGTTCCAGAACGCGAAAGAAAACCGGGGCGAGCGTCTGTCGGTGGTCGAGGCGCAGGTGCGTCAGCAGAACGCCGACATCGCTGAGATCAAGGACAGCCTCAAAGAGCAGCGCGGCGACATCAAAACACTGCTTTCTCGCTCGGCGAAGTGAACGCGCGGGCGACCCGGTTTAGTGCCTTCGTGAGTCGGTCTCGGTGGTTCTCCGCCTCGCGCTTCGACTCGTACGCCCGCACGAACCGTCGAAAACTGCCGCAGTTTGTCGGGAGTTGCCAGTCGTCCCCATTTGGGCAACCGAAGTCGGCGATCACATACCAGTTGCCGTCGGTTTGTTTCTCGACGAGCAACTCCCTCGCCAGGGCGATGTTCAGGAACGATTCCGCGCTTTCCACGTCCCTCATCGCCCCGCGAACCTCTGTTTGTATCCACATGAAAGAAGGTTACCTTATTGATGGATGAATTATTCACCCGACTCGCCAAATCCGCCGCCGCGCGGACGAGTTCCACCCTGGGACGCTGGTTCGACAACTTCCGCTGGGTCGAGTTCACGACCGCGGTCGGTGCCGCATACGGGAGCGGCCTCGCGCTTGGTGCCCAGCTCGGCGTCGGCGGTAAATCCCAGTATATCGCCGGACTAGGTGCCCTGATAGGCGCGATCTGCTACGTGCGCAACCCGAAGAAGAAAACCTGGAGCAACGCCGATGGATCGTTCGCAAGCCAGGGAGAAACTTGTTTCTCCCGAACCGACACTGTTTCCAACGGATCCGCCGCAGATCGGAGAATCGCCGCGATTCCCGACACTCCCGCGATCGCCCCGCCGGCCGCCGCTACGCTTGACACCGTGCCGGGAGCCTGACCCGACCGAGGATAGGCACCAGGAGACGCTCTTCCGCACAGCCGCCTTACACGAGGCGGCTGTGCCGGAGCTGCGGAGCCTGTACCACGTCCCGAACGGAGGGCACCGGGCGAAAGCGACGGGCGCGGCCCTTTCGCGGCAGGGGCTGAAAGCCGGGGTGCCGGACATGTCGCTCGACGTGCCCGCCCGCGGCTTCGCCGGACTCAGGATCGAGCTCAAGCGTTACCGGGAGGGGCATGTCGGGGACGAGCAGCGCGTCTGGCTCGCGCGACTGGCCGGGAGCGGCTACCGCGCCGTCGTCTGCTGGGGGTGGGTCGCGGCCTGGGAGGAGATCCTCTGGTACCTGGGCCGGGAGGATCTGCTGCTCCCGGCCGGGCGCGTCACGACCCGGCTCACCCACGAACATCCCGCCGACCCGTTCTGGCAGAGATCGAAAATCGCCGCGATTTGTCGAGGAAATAAGGAGTACGGATTATGGTACGGAAAATTAACATGACGGAGGCGGACATCATCGCCGCCGCGTCCGGCAAGTCGGCGAACTTCCGCCGCGCGCTGGCCTTCGTGCTCCCGCAGGAGGGCATGTACTGGGAACTAGTCGCGGGCGATTCCGGCGGCGAGACCGAGGTGGGGGTCACGCACTTCGATTACGACGCCTGGCGCAAAGAGCACGCGCTCCCCTTGCAACCCCTGCGCCACATGACGGCTGTCGAAGTGGCGGACATATACCACGACCACTACTGGGACCCGTGCCACTGCGACGACCTGGGGTACGGCCTCGCGCTGTCGCTGTTCGACGCGGCGGTTAACGTAGGAACGTCGCGTGCGGTGCGCTGGCTCCAGGCGATCCTAGGGACGTCGCTCGACGGGGTGTTCGGCCCGGCGACGCTCGCGGCGGCGAAGCGGTTCACGCTCGCCCATGACACGCTGGCGGACGGGCTGAACGCGCGTCGCGTCGCGTTCTACAACGAGATCGGGGCTCCGGGGAAAACAAACCACAAGTTCCTCGCGGGGTGGCTGAACCGGATCGCGGCACTCAAGAAAATCGCCTAATCCACACTCTGACAATCGCGGCGTTTGTTCCGTTTCGCCTGTGCAGATTAAACGCGGCCGTTCACACAAATCGAGAAGACGCGGCGTCTCTCTTTCGCGGCGATTTTGTGGATTGTGTGAAGCGATTTCTCTGAGAAGCGCGAGGTCGCCACCGGCTAGACGAGGAAACAGCAGGGTGGGGTCGTTTCCGCCCGCAAGGGATAGTCCTCTCATTGGCGAAATAAAGTGTGCATAACTCCTTTTCCACCCCGCCCCGTGCTTAACACGGGGCGGGGTGTTTTTATTTAGCCGGGGGCCTCCTCTCCCTTTTTCGCTCCACCGGGTTTGATGGAGACCGACTCGCCTGCCGGGATCCATTCCACGCCGGGTAGCACCTCCCCCGTCGCTTCCACGTAGCCCAGCAGGGCGTTCCGGTCGAGCCGCGTCACTGTCGCCACGGCTAGCGCGGCAGGGCAGGCGGTGCGGGCGGCTTCGATGGCGGCGTCTTCGTTCGTGATGGCGAAGCGGGCTGGGGTAGCGCGGAACGTTACCGCGCCGTTGGCGAGCGTGACCGTCTTGCGTCGCCGTGTGGCTGCTTCGCCGCGTGCCCACGCCATGAACTGCTCCCCGAACCGGTGGAGTAACCTGTCGCGGTCGGTTTGCAGTTCCCGTAGCCGCTCGCAGGTGTTCGCCTTCATGCGTTCGGCCTCGGCGTCTATGGTCGCGAGCTTTCGTAGAAGCCACTCCGCGCGGGCTTCGGAATCGACGGCGAAGGGGATGGGGAACGCGGGGGACGTCCCCAGCCCGATCTCGGCCCGCGCCTGTGCCATGCCTTCGTTAGCCGCCGCGAGGAAGTCGGCGGGAAGATCGGAGATGTCGTCGTCGTCAGACTCGAAAATGGTATCGTTTTTCATGTCGTTTCCTTCGTTATAATCAGGGGAGAGCGTGAACCCTCCCCCGGTCGGTTCCTATCGCGCCAGGCTATACGCCCGGTCTGCTTCTGCCGCCATTCGCAGGTCGCGCAGGTCACCCGCCGCGTCGAGATCGGCTTCCGCTTGATCCGCATCCCGGTCGTCTTCCGCGAGCCACCGACACGCCATCACGTGCTTGCAGATCTCGTGTTCCTTCGCCGCGTTCCAGAAGGCACACCCGCACGAGCCGTGCTTGCCGTCCTCAAACAAGGTTACACCATACAGGTTGAACCCGTCGGGCGTGGTTACTAAGTAGTATCCCTTGCTCTGCTTGTCGATGCGGTAGCCGCTGCCGGCACGCTTTATCTTCATCGCGCCGTGATACGCGATTTTATTCGCCGTTTGGCGGGTGTATGTCTCTACTGTCGGGGTTGTAGCTTGCATGGTCTGTGTTTCCTTCGCGGGGGGTTCCGGTTCGGCTCCAGCCGTTCTCCCCTTACATTGCATACACTATATTCAATATACCCGAACCGGAAAGGCTTTTGCAAACAATGTATGCAATTATCCCGCGCGGGGTGTACAATGGCGCATGGTTCAATGGGACGGCGTTTGGTATCTGGTGGCGAGCGAGGCGGCGGCGCGGCGCGGGGTGCCGATGCAGACCGTGTACAGCTCGATCCGGCGCGGGCATCTGCCCGCCTTGTCGGTGCCGGGGGCGAGGCTACTCCTGCTCCTGCCCGCCGACGTGGACGCCTGGGACGTATCGAAAAGGCCGGGACCTAAGCCGAAGAAACGAGAGGAAGATTGTGAAGCGAATGGACAGTAAGAACATGAACAGGGTGACGGTCTCGGTCGAGCACGCGCGACGGCAGGCGACGCAGGCTATCACACACATGCGGAGCGCGGGGCATTGGCGAAGGAACAGAATCCAGCGCGGCGACCCAGGTGGAAACGCGTTTCCACCGCTTCCGGGATCCCCGGAACGGGCGGAGCATTTTTCCACGGAGGCACTCGCGCGAAATCTCGATCTCGCGGAGGGTTCCGCCCAGGCGGCATACGAAGCGGCGAACAACGCGCTGACACTCCTGCTCGCGTGCGGGGCGGCGCGGCCGGGAAAGCCGATCCAGCGCGACGCGGTGCCGCTGGAGTTCCTGGACACGCCCGCCACCCGCGAGTTGCTCGCCGCACTGGAGGCCGCGCGGGCCCTCGCCCGGCGGGTGGACAGGGAGCGGGGCTGGATAGACGCCGACGGCGTGGGGGTCGGCTTCGAGGAGTCGCTCGCGGCGCAGCACCTGCTCCTGGAGTGGGAAGTACTCGGGCCGAGGGGGAAAGAATAAAGCCCTGGTTCGGCACTCAAGAAAATCGCCCCGGCGATTTCTCTGAGTTGACGAGTCCCTGCCGCGAGGCACGACGCCGGTACAGTCGCTTCGGACGCGGTGAATCCGGCGACCCCGGAGCCGCGTCCCATTCCACGCGGGGCAGGGCCTCCAGTTCGTCCGCCATCTCCCGCGCCGCCGTTTCCAGGTCGTAGCCGATCTGGAGACGCATCCAGAACTCAGGCGAATTACCGAAGTACGCCGCGAGACGGAGCGCGACCGGCGCAGTGACGCCCCGCGCCCCGGCCACGATCTGTCCGACGTGCGTCGGGGTAAGCCCGGTGTCGGCGGCGAGACGGTATTTGGTCAGGCGGCCCGGTTTGAGGAAATCCTCGTCGAGGACTTCGCCGGGGTGGACGGGCGCGAGACGCTCCCCTGGCGGGGTGTCGGCGAGACGCCGCGCCCACGCGCGGGCGTCGAGCCGGACGGTGTTCGGCAGGGGACCCGCAGACCCGCCCTGCACGGCGTCAATAAAATGGGAGGCGACCTCATTGTGTGTCATTGGTTTTCTTTCTGGTCTGCGGAAAAAACTCTGTTTTGTTCCGTTTCAATGGTAATCGGTGATCTCGACTTCGCTCGGGTTGTCTTCGCCGGTCTCCCACCGGAAGCAGATCCTCCATTGGTCGTTCACGCGCACGCTCCATTGGCCCTTCCTATCCCCGTATAACTTTTCCATCCTGTTGCCGGGCGGGATCCGCATGTCGTTCACGTTCCCCGCGTCGCCGAGTTGGATGAGTTTGCGCCGCGCCGTGCTCTGAATGTCGGCCGGGTATTTCCGGGAACACCTCCCGGCGAACACCGCTTCCGTGTCCGGGTTCTTGAAGGAACTTATCACACCAGTATAGTATCGCGGCGTGGTAATATTGTCAACATAAAATAATAATTATATTGTTTGCTATTATTTCCGTTTACTACATCCGGGACGTAGTCTATGAGTATGAAACGATTCACCATCACCCGCACCGTCATTGCCGGTACAGGCATTAGTGCCGAGATCAAACTATCCGCCATTGACATGACCGACGCCGAAGCGCGAGCCACCGATCTGTTCGCCCACGAAGAGTCCACCGCGACGTACACCGTCGCAAGGACACGCTCCGCGAGCGTCCGCCCCGCGAAAGGGACCCGATAACATGGACGCTTCAAACGGTGATCCGAAAATAGCGTTCGACGCGGCGACCCGCGTCTTCACCGCCGCCCCGAGCGCGGACACGCTCCTCCTGCTGAACATGACTGCGGGCCGATTTTTTGGGGTGACGCTTCCCCTGCCGGACACGACACAAGCAGCTGAGTTCCGCGAGCCGGACGTGACCGATTTCACGGCCATCCGCGCGACGTTCGATAGGACATTGACCGCCGCCGAGCAGGTGGGGGCGAGCGCGGCCATCGGGTATGCCCTGCGCATCTACGTCGGCGGGGGCGAGCTACCGCTCCCGGTGGTGACGGAATCGGGGCGCGTACTTACATTCGAGTACGACAGTAGTGACCGGCGGCGAACCAGCCCCGACTACGCGGAATGCTTCGCCGAAGCCGCGCGGTTCATCCAGGAGGGGTCGCCGGTGCGGTGCTCGAACCGGGCGGGTGTCGGTACGAAGGGCACCCGGCTAGCGGAGGGGATCGGCAAGGTCGGCGTGACATTCACGGTGCGATAAAACACGGCGGGCACGCGGGAATGATTCCCGCGCCGCTTTCCGGCTTGTCGTGTAAGCATTTAGTTTATAGGCATGGAAAACACTTCTACATATAAAACCGGACCGCTTTTTCGCTTGGGGCGGGTGCTGATTACGCCGGGGGCGCGGGACGCTTTTACGGGCGTTCATAACGATCCGCGAGCCGCCATTGAAGCGATCCTCGCACGGCACACGGCGGGCGACTGGGGCAACCTGGATTCCGAGGACGCGGACGCCAACCGGCACGCGGTCGCGGCGGGCGAGCGGATCCTGTCCGCGTATGAGATCGGATCGGATTCGGCGGTGCTTGACGCGATGGCGGGCGTCAAGGCGAAGCGGGTCTGGGTCATCACCGAGGCAGATCGGTCGCTGACCACGGTGATGCTACCGAGCGAGTACTAGCGCAAGCGTCTGCCTCATCGCGCGGGGATGTAGTGAAGGTTATATATCACCCCTCCCTTTGGGGGGTTTAGGCGGGATAGGTGTTCACTGGCGACGGCAGCGAGTTTGTTCGTCGCTATGCACTGAGTCGGTGTGAGATAGATGGCTTCATAGGTCGCAATCAGTGTTTAGCGCATATTGGGATTTGGCGACTTCCGGCATGTCAGTGATGACCTTCATCCGACGTTCTTTAGTTATCTTGGATGCCTGTTCTCTGATAAGATCTATATCCATAAATTGTTCCTTTACTGGCCGTTCGTCGTCGGGCGGTACCCGTGCGACTGGGCGTCTTTTTCGCTCATCAGCATCCCGTTCGCCGTGTTCTGGTACCACCGCTGACCGGGATAGTGATAAACCCCCGTGTTGAGGTTCACCCAGACTTTGATGCCGCCGACCGCCGCCGCGCCGGTAGTGGTTCGGCGCGTTCGGTGACCGGCCCCGGCACCCGTACTGACACCGACGGAGGGCACGGTCTTCGGTCTCCTCGCCTTCGGCGGGATCGGCTTATCGGTTTTAAACCGCTCCTTGTACGCCGCGATCCAGTCGCCCGCGATCTTCGTCTGGACCGTCCGCAGATCTGCCCCGCGCTTGCAAACGTCGGCGTGGTAGGTGTTTTCGAGCCGGTCCTTTACATGCGCATTCCAGGGCGTCGTTTTGTAGGACTCCGGCCACAGGTTCCGCGCCGAGTTCGAGCCGCCCAGCTCCAGCGAGACCAGGTGATCCACCTCGTACTCGCCCTTCTCGCGGCGGGTGATCCCGTACGCCCTGTACACCGCCTCCTTGACCGCCTGCGGGACGTTGCGCACCTTCTTCGAGTAGCCGGGGGTGCAGATGTCCTTCGTGGTCACGGCGAGCACGTCGCCGGGCGTCTTCGTGTGATCCGGTAGGATAGGCGCGTTCATATCATACTGCGGTGCGCGGGCCGGGAGCGAAGGGACGAGTAGCCCCAGGGCGAGCAGGAACAAAGCCGCGCTTTTTCCGAGGAGGCACGCGAGCAACGCTGGTAGGGTTTTCGGGCGCGTCATGGGATCGTCACCGGCTGATCCGTCCACTCTTCTCTCCCGTGGGTGTAGGCCCCCGCCGCAACGACGCAGTACAGCTCGTCGAGTGCCCCCCGTAGGGCGGCGTGGTCGGGCTCCGGGAGCGACGGCGCGTACTTCCCCAGGACGCGTGCGAGTAGCCCGGAGAAGTCGCCAGGGGTGATGTTCGCCGGTTCGCCTTCCGGTTCGGCAAATTGAGAAGATGAGAGAGACGCCTCGTCTTCTCGTGCCGCGTCTTCTCGATTCGCCTGTCGCGGCGGCTTCTCTCGTCTGTCTTCGCTAGAAAATCGCCGCGATTTGTCCGAATGCCCATAAATGTAGGCCCGCCCCGCGACGATGGAGGCGAATTTATCCACTTCTACCGTGAGCGTGTCGCGTTCCTCGTTCGTCAGCGGCGCGGCGTACCGCTCCACCACGAGCGCAAGCAGATCGCGTTCGCTATCCGTTAGATTGCTCTCTTCATATCGTGGTATTTGCATCTCATCAATCCATTTCTTCGCCAAAGTGGGCGGTATCTGCGTCGCCTTTAACCGAGTTTGTGCCGCCGCTCAGAATCCCGCTACGATATCCGACCAGATCTAACCCGATCGCCCCTTGCCCGGCCCGTCTTTCAGAGTGAACCGGATCGTTTAGTACTTCCTGCCCGCGATCTTCATCGTTTTCACCTCCGTGACAATTCCGACTGTGCCGACCGAGACGGGGAATATGAGCCCGGATCGAACCATGCCGGCCATGAGCCTGATATCGTCGTCGTGGTTCGCGCCGTAGTAGAGCTTCGCCACCTTCAGATCGGGCGCGAAGCCGAGCGGTGTTCTGTTCGCCCGCCCACCCGAGTTCTGGAGAACCACCTTGAAGCCGACGCTCTGCGCGTCAGCCACACGGCTCGCCGCTAACAGACCGATCAAGAAAAATAAAGGCACTGATATACGCATCCGATTCTCACTCCCCGACATTACCGGTGTACGTCCCCGACGCGTCCATATGGCTTCAGCTCCACGTAGACCGTCCGGTTGTCCGCGCAGGCATATTCTAACTCGTAGTGCCCGGTGCCCCGATTCTGCGACTGGGGCTGCCCGACTCTCGCGAACAGCTGATCGGAGTCACGGCAAGATTGGGCGACGAGCATAACGATGGTACTATTCGCCCGCGCGAGGTCCAGTCGTCCGTCGCGACCCGTCACGGAGGCGATCTGCCACTGCAAGAGGCCGGCAAGCACGGTACATGAGAGCATGATCGCGACCACGCTCCGCGCGGACAGGAGCCAGAAGTGCCTCTCCAATGGACGCGCCCACTCGGACGCGTCTACGCCCCGATCCGTGACGCGAGAGCGGAGCGCGGGCTTCTGCGTCAGGGCGTATACGAGCATGGCGACGCCGAACAAGGATACCAAGCCGCCCGCGACGATGCCGAGCAATCCGAATAGATAGGCACCCAGCCCTAGCACTGCATATGCCCCGAAAAGTTGCCAGCCGTTCAACGACCTGTACTGGCGCGTCGCCTCGCGCAGGAATAGCACATTCGGGTCGGTCGGAGTATTCGCCACAGGGTCGGGCGCACCGGAGGTGGCCCTCAGCACGGGCAGCTCGGTGATGCGCCGCGTCCCCGTGGGGGACACGGACGAGGCATCAGGCGCGGGTAAGATAGAAAGCGGCTTCTGACGGACAGGAGATTTGAGAAGAGGCCCGGTTGTCACGACGGTCGAACCAAGGAGGAGGTCGGCAAGTTCGGGGAGAGAGGCGGCGCGGAGCGTACGCCCGCTCGCGGTGAGCGTGACGGGGGTTTCGCGGGTAACGACGCCGGTCTCGACGAGACCCCGTAGCTGGACGCGCGTCATCGGCACGGATGGCGTGCTGTTTTTAGTGAGTATCGTGTACATGGTTCGGAGCCACCTTGCGATCAATGCCGAGTCCACATGCGGTATCGTCCGTCATGTCTCTCGCGGTGCCTTCTCAGTAGTATCCCAAGGACGGGTTCGGATAGTTTTTCTTATCGCCTATAATGCTCAGCCTGTCGAGATCGACCTCGGTCAGGTGGTACCGAGCGCGAATCGGGCGCGAATATTTGACCTGGAGGGCCTATTCTATTTCGTTCGAGGCCCCGGACATCTTCATTACCTGCGCCTTGCTCATGCCGGGGAGCAAGGGGTATTTCTTCCGCGCCTCCACCGCCGCCCTATGACAGGCCACGATGCGATCCCAGTAGATCTTGCGCTTTGCCCGCTCATCCAGGCGTGACAGCGCGTTTTTCGGTGCTCGTGAACACGAGACTTGGCCGTGCATCCCTCTTGCACTTTGTGCCGCGCAAGGCGCGACGGGGGAAATCGCGGCGATTGTTCCGGCCAGGAAGAGCACGCTGGCCGCGAGATAGAGCAGGCGCGTCGCACCGGAAGAAGGGCTATTCCGCACTCGCGACAGCTCCCGTCACCGCGTCGAACCGGAAACGGCGCGTCCCGGCTTGACCCGGCACGCTGTCCGACGTATAGGGCACTGCCGCGCCATCCGCCGTGAAGCCGCCGTAGACGTGCTTCTCGCTGAGTCCGAACGCGACCGTCGACTGGATTTGCTTTATGACGCCCCCGCCGAAGGCGGCGCAGCGCAACACGTATGCCCCGTCGTAGCCGCTGGTGTTCGCCGCCTGGGTCGTCTCGTAGAACACCTTGTCCGAACCGGGAGACCAGATCGCGGTCGCACTCGCGCCGCCCGCGAGAGACAGTCGGTTCGCGCCGAGCGCGGAGTTCGGCAGCTCCGACGGAGAGCCGCCGGCGGGCTGTACGAACAGCCGGGTCGGGTTCGCGCCGGGGAGCGTCTCGACGAGCACCGTTTTCGTGCCGTCCGGGCTGATGATCCGGCCCGCGATGAGGAGGCCGGTGGCGGGGTCGCTCGGGAGCGGGGTCGCCGTCGGCGCGGGCGTCGGTGTCACCGTCGCGACGACGGTTGACCCGCCGGAGCCGCCGCCACAACCGCCCGCGCTAGCGATCAGTAGCCCAGCGAGACAGAGAAGCGCGGAGCGTTCCCGCGCGATCGCGCGGGTCGAGGTCTTCGCAGTTTCGTCCATAGAATTACGCATGATGAATATCCTCATAGATTTCCGCCCGGCGGTAGTGCCGCAGGCTAGTTTTTCTTCGCGGAGGATGCGATCCCCCCGCGCTAACGGACACGCCGTCAGGCCCCGGCGGACCTTCCGCGACATCGGTAGCAAATAGCGTGCCGACGCCGTGTCCGACGAAATAGGCACCGTACCTCCGGTAAAACACGGGCCGACGATCTTTCCACGCCGCGCGGAAAAACCGCCCGAAAAACTGTTTACTTTTTGTTTGTATTCAGCTCCCCCTTTGTGTTATATTATTCGTGGAGAAACGGCGAACGTTCGTTCTCCGCACGCGTAGCGTCCCGGCTTTCGCGATCGGTGAAACAATGCGAATAACAACGACCCCGATCAGTGCCGCCGGACGGACCCCGGACGGATTCCCTTATGTCATGGTGCCGGACGCGGCCGCCCGCGACCCCGGATATTTACGCCGCGAAGACGGCGCGTACTTTTTTCTCGTGCGTCCCGGGGCATGGCGCACCGACCGTAGTACCCTAATCGCGCTTCTCCAGTCCCGACTGGAGACCGGCGAGATACGCCTCGACGAGTGCCGCCCGCCGCGCCGCGTCGGGGTCGTTCGGCCGCGAGAAGAGGACGTCCCCCGTGGAGAGGACGAACTTGCGCGCGCCGATCTCGGGGATGAATATGTTCCCCGCCGACTGCCGGGGTGCGAGGCCGACGATCACCCTGGCCTCGTTCGCGTCCGCGCCGTATTTGGTGGCGATGCGGTCGATGGTGTCGCCTTTGGGGAGGCTGATCCGCCCATCGTGTTCGACGGCTCCGCCCATCAGCACCCCCACGCGGCCGGAGGAAAGGCTCACGGCGCGGGCGACGGATGACGCCTTGGGCTGCTCGCCGGTGCGCGGGTCGGCGGTGATCTTGCGGAGCCACTCCGAAAAGAGCTTGCCCCGTTGCCGTTTTTCTTCCAGGTGGTCCATAGAATCGTGCCCCCGCGAGGCGGACCGGCACCCCACGCCGACCGGGGATTCGCGGCAGACGAAACTGACTTTCGCCTGCCGCGGTCCCCTTGGGGCTGGAGTCGTTTCCGCGTGAATGAGTTTCGGGCGGGGCGATTTATTGAACATGACAGCACAGACCCCCGACCCGGTAAGAAGGTTACAGGAAAACTGTAAATATAAAAAATTGATTTATCTACAGTTTTCCTGTAATATGCGGGTATGAATGCTACCGATACACGGAAGAAAAAGTACGCGGACACGTCCATCGCCCGCCTCATAAGGAAGAGCGGCATGGACGACGCCGAATTCGCCGTGCTGGCCCGCGCCACCGAGAGGACCGTCGGCGGGTGGAGGCGGGGGGAGAACCTGCCCCGGCTACTCGTGTTCGACGAGATCGTAGCGCGGTTAAAGGAAATGAAAGATGCCTGGGCGGTCGAGGATGCCCGAGGTGCCGGGGCCGATCATGAAAAGGCGGCGGGGAAGGCTGGCACGGAAAATGCTTTCGGAGATACAGCGTATTAGTTGACTAATTACAGTTTTGCTGTAATAATAGACTTGTAGAAAACAAAATGCCCCCGCCACAGACGAAAGGCCCTGGAAAGCTGATCTGTTGACGGAGGCAGGAAAAACCCGAATGCATTATACCCACACGGCGGCATCGTTCGCCATACAACCACCGACATCGGAACTCTCCGCCGCGCGAACGGCGGAACTCCTCGCGGCAGTCTCGCGCCTCACGGCGGCGCAGGTGCGCCGCGCCCGCGCCGAGCGGAGCCTGACGGCAACGAAAGCCGGATCCCCTTGGCACCGCCGGTACCTTGAAGAGCATGAAGCCGCCGCGCTGGACGTCGCCGCGGCGAAAAATGTCCTTAGCGGGCTGAACGGCGAGCGCGAGGCGGCCGTGTTCGCCGCCGCCGTGACGGACATCCCCGTGTGCCGGTTCCGGGTCAAAAGCCTGGATAAACTCCCCGACAGCACCGGGCGGTACCCCGAAGTGCTCGACATGCCCACGGTCAACGCCGTCCGCGTCCGCTTCTTCCGCGACGCCGCGCTTTCGGGCGTCCGTCCCGCCCCTGGCATGACCGGGCGGGTAACGATGCCGGGTTGCCTCACCTACGAAGTGGAGGTGCTGTAGCGATGCCGATGCCCCTTTTCATCAAGACCCAGGCGGGCGAGTACGTCGCCGCCGCGCGGGTCATCCGCTTCGGCTTTTCGCTCCGATCCGGCGGGCGCGAAACAGTCACCGCCTATTTCGGGACGGACGAAGCCGTGTTGTGGGAGTTCGCGGGCACCGAACAAGCCCTGGATTTCTCCGAGCCGCTCCGTTGCCGGCTAATCCTAGATGCCCTGGTTGCCTACATGGCGAGCCGCATTGCTTCCGCAGTCGGGGTTCTGGACCTGGCCGATCTGGTCGGCAAGGTTCTACCGGCGGGGGAGGGAACCCGTTTCCCTTCGGGAGGGCATGATGCCGAGGAATAGCGTGATCAGTGCTTTCAGCCCCGCGCCCGCGCGGAACGGAATCCTCGAGAACATGTCGCCCAGCGATAAGTTCCGCTGGAAAGTGGAACATCTCTCGCTCGCGCGGGTGGAGGTAGCGCGAGGCGAGTACGTGCCGATGGGGGCCGCCCTTGTTCGCCCCCTGCCCCCCGCCTGGGAAGTCGTCGGGGGCGAGGAGAACGACATGCTCGTTATGGCGGTAAACGGGGAACTCGGCCTCCGTGTTTTCTGCTCGGTGGCCAGGGAGCGGGACGGGCGGCTCTGGATGCACGTCTCCGTTTCGCACCCGGAGCACATTCCTACGCACGCGGAAATGTCGCGGGTGAAAGCCGACTTCCTAGGCGACGACACGTTCGCCTACGCGGTGTTCCCGCCCGCCGACCGGCACGTGAACGACCACGGGCGGTGCCTCCACCTCTGGCACTGCCTGGAAGCTGACAAGGACGCGGCTTTCACACAGGAACATACCCGCCGCGCGTTTTTTATGGACAGCACGCGCGGGGTGATCACACCCGACTTCCGCAAAGGGGGCACCCTATGAAGCTCCTTTGCGACTTCAAGAAGGTGGGGACTTCGCTACGCGGCGGGCGGATGTGCGTTCTGTATCGCGACGCCGGACTACGCCTGACACGGATGGAGACGCTACCGAGCCGTGATCAGCCCCACTCGGTTTCCTACCACGTGGACGGGTGCGAATCATCACACGTCCTCCCCCCCGGCGCGGACGCGGCCTTCGTGCGGTTGGTGGTCGAGGCGGTACTGAAAGACGTTTGTCGCAACAAAACGGCGGCACGGATGATAGAGGAGCGGTCTAGCCCGAAGAGTGGGGGGGCGAGCCGATGATCGTCACCGTCACCGCCGCGCACATCAGGCAGGGCATGCGCGGCCACCCAGAGAAATCGCGCGAAGCGATTTTCTTGCGCAATCACTGCGCCGTCGCGCTCGCCCTGCGCGAAGCGACGGGGCAGGCCTGGGGCGTCGCTTACGACAACCGGGAACGGGCGATAGCTTTCCTGATCGGCTCGGAACAAACGGGCGGAGAGAAACGCGGCGTTTTCTCTGGCCCGTTTTTCCCAGAAGGGGGACGCGCCAGGAGGGAAGATGTGATCGTCCTGCCCGAGAGCGCGGACCGATTCGCGGGCGAATTCGACGCCGGACGGGACGTCACCCCCTTCACATTCGATTTTTCTATAGCACCGCGTCCAGTCAAAACTCGTTTTGACGATTCCGGAGAGGGATACACCAATTGATGCGACACGTGAGAGGATTCATAGACGCCGTCAAGCGGGGGATAGCCCGCGCGAAAGCCATCCACACCGCGCGGGAGCGCGGGAGGACGCTGGTCGCCGACGGCTACCGGTTCGGCGCGGTGCGCGGCGGTCTTTTCACGATCTACCGTCCGGGCGAGGAGTCGCCGACCTACACCGTGCAGATGTACCGCGACCGGGGGACGGGAAAGGCGACCTACGTATGCTCCTGCAAGTCGTGCGAAGTGTGGGGGATCTGCAAGCACGGGGACGGCCTCGCGCGCTACCTGCGCGAAGCGATCCCGCTCGTGCGGTGCGGCTGGGCGGCACCCGAGCCGGGTGCCGCATCGGCTACCGGCAGATGTGCTTTCCACCAACTCAATAACTTCGCCGTCGCGCGAAATGATACGACCCGAGACGGCGGCTCGTTAGGGCGGGGCGGGGCGCGATGGTAGACCCGGCTTAGAGATGTCGGCGATCTAAAGTCGCCGGGGCGTGTTGCGCTGGAAACAGGGGGACGGAGAAATATATGCGGGCATTGCAAGACGACACAAAAAAAGAGGCGGGAATTGGGTGGTACCGGACGGAGGTTCTACTATCCGTCTACACCGGTTACCTACTGTGCGAGAACTTCTCGGATTTTCACGGGGCCGTAGAACAGCTCGCCGGGTTTCCTGTCTGGACGCACCAGATCCCTCGCGTCTGTCGGCGACTCAAAACCGAACTAGCCAAACACCTGCCGTGGCTGGCGTTTGTGACAGTCCCCGTGGATGACCCAGTTCACGACATCAAAAATACCGATTTCCGCGAAGCTTGGGTTTCCGGCATAGCGGCGATGTATGGCGCGACGCACGAATTATCCGTACTCATCGCCGATGTCGAAGCCGTTGACCCCATAGCCGAGTTGGCGGGGATGACTAGTGCGAATCGCGTGATCGCCGTATCCACCCGCTCGCCAAATGGTGCGAACTATGAGTAACACATCGAACCCAGAATCGCCGTCGCGGGAAGCGACCAGCCAAATGGAAGCGGCGGGCCACCCATTGCACAATAACACGCCACATATGGCGACCCTCGAAAACGGATGGGTCGGGGTTGACCTCGACGGCACGCTCGCCGAGTCGCCCGCGCCGAGCATTTTCGCCGTCGGCGAGCCGGTGCCGCGCATGGTCGCCCTCGTCCACCGCCTGCTAACGGACGGCGTGGATGTCCGAATCTTCACGGCGCGGGTCGCCGCGTGCGGGAAGGTCAGCGGCGCGGACCTGGTGGATGACGGCGCTTTCGCCGCCGCCCAGACCGCCCTCGTCAAGGCGTGGTGCGAGGAGCATATCGGGCGCGAACTGCCCGTCACCGCGACGAAGGATTTCGCGATGGCGATGCTGTTCGACGACCGCGCCTTCCACGTGATCGCCAACACAGGCGTGGTGGTCGGCACGGATCCGCAGCTCGGGTCGGTCCTCGGGTGGCTACACACGATCCTCTACCAGTCGGAACGGAGGGATGTCCCGCCGAGCGAGCGGCTGGAATTGATCCGGTTCGCGGCGGCGAAGGCACTGGACGGAGCAAGCTTCTCATGATACCCGGAACCGCGACACTCACGCCCGGCGACGCCGAGTTCGTCCGCGCGATCATCACCGATATGGAGTGCCAGCTCAGGGAATTGCGCGTCCTGCTCTCCGGCAACTACGCGGCGTTCGGCAACCACGATTCCCTGCCCTGCGTCGCGGTAGCAATCGGGTTCGGCGGAGGGAACGAGGGGGACGCTTACCGACCGCTTGCCGGTCAGTCTTGGAGCCGCGCGAGTATCAACTCTCGACAAACCGAAACAATCTCGAAACTCGTTTCGAGAGATGCCGCGTTTTTCCCCGCGGCGGTTTGCGATGAGCCGGAAACCGGATCGGTTACCCTCGGCGCGGAGCAGTACCTCGACGCCATCGTCCGCGAGATGCGAACCGGCACGTACCCCGGATTCCGCCGATTCTGCACCCAAAAAGAAGACAGCGATGGAGACGAGTAACATTTTCTGCCCTCCCCGTGGGGGACACTGCTACGACGTGAAAGACCGCCTTTCTCTTGTCTCCCGGATGGGCAAAACGGAACTCGGCCGGGTTCTCGCTCTGCCGGGGGGCGAGGTACAGCTGCGCGTTCGCCAGGCCGCCGGTGCCCGCCTCCGGCGATTGGAGCGCGAGGAGACCCGCGCGAGAGCGAAGGGCGAGAACGCCGCGATATTGCCCGCCCGGGTGGCGCACGGCCTGTCCGAGCGTCAGGCATGGCTCCTCCACCGCCATGCGCACAATAGATCGTGCGCGGGGGGGATGAGAGCGCGGGGGCGTGACTGGGCGACCGGCGCGGCACTCGTCAGGCGCGGTCTGTTCGAGGAAAAACAGCGTGCTTTGGCCGGAGGCGAACGACCGTTCCCGCGTACTTCGTGGTTCGCGATCACAGACGAGGGACGGCGTGTCGCCGCCCTGTTATCGGAATCCATTCCGGTTTGTCAAGGAAAGAAAGCAGAGGTCAAGATACATGCCTGACAACATCGTGTCTCGCATTGACGATTTGAGCGATGGCATCAGCATAGAAACGGATCACGAGCGTCGGACGATCCGGATCTATTGCGTCGGTACACGAGACGGACGGAAAACCATCGTCGTTTTCGAGTGCCATCCCGAAGGGGCGATGGCCATGGCGGAGACGGTCATGAAAGCGGCGAAAGACATCGCCGATCACGGATCACAACGCCAGTCGGTCCCCGCGATGCCGATGCCGCCCGCGGCGCGGAGGCTCAATTGATGGCTTTGACCGTGATCGAATGGACTTCGAGCGTCCGACCGGACGGGACGGCGATGCCCGGATACACATTCAACCCGCACCGGGGGTGCTGCAAAATCAGCGAGGGGTGCCGCAACTGCTACGCCGAAACGCTATCGAAGCGTAACCCGAAAACTCTCGGCGTATGGGGTCCTTTAGGCACCCGCGCACCGGCTTCGGAGGCGTATTGGCGTTCGCCGGTGGCTTGGAACCGTACGGCCCTGGCGGCGGGGGAGAGGCACCGCATTTTCTGCGCGTCCCTCGCGGACGTGTTCGAGGGGAGCGACACGTGCCAGGACGCGGACGCCTACGCGGTCGTCACGGCGTCCCGCGCCCGGCTGTTCCCGCTCATCGAAGCCACGCCGGGGCTCGACTGGTTATTGCTCACCAAACGCCTCCAGAACATCATGGGCGAGAAAACCGCAACAGGCAAAACGAGTTTTGCCGGATCGTCAAAAGCGGCTTTTGACTGTTCGGGCGGTTTCTCTGGCATGGTGCCGGAGCCTTGGCGGGACGGGTTCCCGCCGAACGTCTGGATCGGGACGTCGGTCGAGGATCAGAAAGCCGCGGACGAGCGGATACCCCACCTGGTGCGGGTTCCCGCCGCGGTGCGCTTCTTGTCGTGCGAGCCGCTCCTGGGGGCGGTTGATTTGACGCGGTGGTTGTCCCCCGATGGGGAGTGGCGTTGCCCGGCGTGCCCATACAAGTTGCACAAACGCCTGTTACGGGCGTGCGACGGTTCGGTAGGGCTGGACACGTCCACGGCGCGCGAAGTGTGCCCGAATGACGGCAGAACGCTTATCCCGAACCCGCAACTTTCGTGGGTGATAGCGGGCGGCGAGTCGGGTCCCGGCGCACGGCCGATGCACCCGGACTGGGTTCGATCCATTCGCGACCAGTGCGTCGCGGCTGGCGTGCCGTTTTTCTACAAACAATGGGGCGAGTGGCTCCCGATGACCGATTACGAAGCCATCCTGTCCTCCGGATCGGTTAAACGATTCGCCATCGAGCCGCGCCATCTGCGCTACTGCTATCCCGACGGGCGCGTCGCGGACCGGGAACCCGGCAACGGCGACGACTCGCCAGTCCCCTTCAACTTTCTGACGCGTGTCGGGAAGTCGGTCGCGGGGCGGCTCCTCAATGGAAAGCAATGGGACGAGTTCCCGACGAATGGAATGAAGGAGGCTGGTCATGGCTAAGTCGGCAAAACAAGTTTTGCCTGAGGAAACGGAACAGAGTCTGGTCAAGCTCGGCGTCGGCGTCCGGGAAGACGGGATGGTGGAGGTCGGGTTGTCCCTGACCGACTCTCGACAAACCGCAACGGTTTTCGACTCGCGGGGCCTCTGCGTCACGGTGCTGCTATCGCCGGAGACAGCCCGTACCGTGGCGGCGGCGATCGTGCTGTCCGCCAACGAAGTCGCGCGGATTGCCGCCGACCCGGCCCGTTTGGAGGAGATCCGGCGGGAGGCGATGTGTGCGCGCGGAGGCTTTAGACGGCTGTCTGACGCTGTCAGAACCGCGAGCAGGAGGGTGCTGAATTGATGAAACACGATCTCGGAACAAACGCGGCGTCTTTCCCGGATTCGGATCTGGAGCTGGGGCGCACGGTCCGCGCTTCATGTAGCGCGTTCGCGGGTGCCACTTCGGACAGCGTGGGCGTGGCGTACGCCGCTATGCTCGCCCTAGTGCGTCTTTCCGATGAGATGGGCGGCACGAACACGACTGTCCGGCTGGACGGGATGCATAAGGACGGCATCGCGCTCGGCGACTGGAAGGTCATCGTGAAACGCGTCAAGGCTCCGATCACGGAACGAAAACGAGAGAGTGTCCGCGCCGAGCGGCTCCGGAAGGCGACGCCATGATGTGCTTCGGCTTCTCGGCGCGGCGGTCCCCGACGACATCCGCCATCGTGACCGGCATGAACCGGCTCCGCGCCGACAAGCTCGCGGAGCTTGTCGCACTGAACCGTGTGTTCCAGGTCCGTTCGTGGACGGCAAGCAACGGACACACGGAAACGTCGCGCCTCGTCCATCCCGAGTTCTACGCCGCGCTGAACTACCGCTACGTCTACCCACGTGACAGACGCGCGACCCTGATCTCGTTCGCCGACAAGTTACGCGAGGATGCGGAAATCCGTGCGCTTGCCGAAGCGCGCGGCATCACTCTGGAGGGTTTGGAGTGGACGATCGAACAGTCGGAAACCGCCGCGGTTTGCCAAGAGCAGGAGGAAGAACACGATGCCTAAAAGAGAAGCCGCGAACGGGAATCCGACCGGAACGAATCGCGGGATGACGCGGCCACGGGAAGTGCGCGACGCCTCGGCCTGGCTCGCGGACATGGCACGAAAGTATGCGGACGTGTACTACATCCTCGGTAACCACGACGTGGACATGCCGAACGATCACTTCGACCGCGAGAACATATACGACGTGGATGTGACGCCATGGTTGAAGTGCGGCCCTTTCACGGCGCGAGCAGGGACGCGACACGGGTACCCTGCCGGCTCCGTGTTCGGCGCGTCTTTGTCCCCGTGTTTCGACAGGCCCGAACTCGCTCGGGAGTGGGCGCGGATGACGGCGGATCCGGATGAGGACCAGCTACTGTGGGACGCCATGCCTCACGCGGACATCATCGTCTCGCATTGTCCCCCTTCGGGCGTGCTCGATGTTGCCGGTCGTCTGATGAGTCTCGCCCCCGACGCGGCGATCACGCTCGGCGACGAGCGGCACATAGGGCCTCCCGGCTTGCGCTCCTACTTAGGACGTGAGAAGCCGCGCCTCGTCGTGTGCGGGCATGTCCATGAAGCGGCGGGATCCGTGTACTCGGATGGCACGGACACGCTGGTGGTCAACTGCGCCCGCACGGCCGTGGTGGTGGAGATGCCGCCGACCAGCGCATGCGCGGTTGTTTGGGGGCGATAACGTATGGAAGGATTTGTTTTCGAATGACGGATGACATGAGACGCGCTTGCGACCGCTGCTTCGCGCCCGTCGTCGAGGGGCGGTTTTCCCCCCACGCGCGGGAGGCCGTGTACGAAGAGCTACCGGGCGGAGGGATCCGGCACAAAACGTTCGGCTACATGACGACCCCGCAGGGCGCGATTTATTGCCGCCGCTGCACGGAGCATGGCATCCGCTTCTGCCACCGTTGCGGATGCACGGACGAGGAAGGGTGCGAGGAAGGGTGCTATTGGGTCGGTGATGACTTGTGCAGCGAGTGTGAGCCACCGGGAAAAACGGGCGCACAGGAGCGACAATGTCATGCCGCATAAACCGTACAAGAAAGCACCTTTCGTAGACACGCTCGCCGCCCCGCCCGTGGTCGGCAAAGAGTACCGCGTGCGGTGTCTCCTCCGGCACCGGAAGGGCACCGACAAGACGTTCTGGCTTCCGATTATCGGCGCGGCGCACACGGACGCCGAACTCGGCGTTTCGGAGCAACACTACCACCCCGATTTCCGGTTCGTATCAAGGCGGCTCGTGATCGAGCATTTCGGCGTCGCGCCGAACACGCCCGGTTGGGAGCGGCGCATGGGGCAAATAGAAGCGTTGACTAGTGTGAAGACGAAACGAAGCGAAGTTTTTTCCGTCGTGCGTGTTCTTTTGCGCCGGTGTGTTCGCCCGATGCCCACGTTCCCTGAAAAACGCGCGGCGCGTTTGTTCCCTATAGGCTGTGAGCAGTTCCCCAATTTTTACCAGCGTGGAAAAACGCGTGGCGCGTTTGTTCCGGTCACGCTACGGTGCGAACGTCTCTGTGACGGCAAGCGCATCGCGGACATTTCGAACCCGGTCTGCCCGCACCGCGGCTTTCCTTTGGCGTCCCTGTCCGTGGACGCGGACGGGTGCGTCACATGCCCCGGTCACGGCTTGCGGTGGAGCCTACGGAGCGGCGAACTGGTGTCGCGCTACGCGGGTATACCCGGCGACGCAATGAAGCGGCTTCTCTCGGACAAACATAAAGTCGGAGGCTACCGCCGGTGACACATACCGTTTGTGCCGGAGGCAATCGGAGGCCTCGGTTTTCACTGATAGCCCGTGCTTCAAGGAGATATTTTTAGCGATGATCGCGATTCCGGAAATGGACGAATATGGCATCGAAGGGGCGGGTAAAAGCCACTCTTTTTTCCCGGCACCGTGCGCCGTCTGCGGCACGCCCATAGCCGGTCGTATCCTTCTGTGCGCCGAACACTGGCGACTCGTCCCTGTCCCGATCCAGAACAGCGTGCGGCGTTACTGGGTGCGGGAGAAGGGCAGGACGGTGGACTCGCAACAGTACGAGGTGGTCTCGGAGATGGCGGTGCGTCTCGTGCGAAAATTGCTTTCCGCGAAACAAGCGGAGGAACCCGAGGGGGAAGGGAATACGGATTGTGTTATCGCTACAGGAAAATAATCATATGTCGTCTGCCGACCCACCCGGCGGAGATTCGCTATCACCCGCTGGGTCGTCGTCTCGGGCGGGAACGCCTTGTTTCGCCGCCCCGTCGAAAGGCGAACTACTCTGATGCAACAAGCCCAGTTGTCGCTCGACATAAATACGGGCGAGATCCCGTCGGGCACGGCGATCAAGCTCCTCCGCAAGATCTGCCGCTACGCCGAAAAGAAGAACAAACTCGGCGAGGTGATCGGCTGGGTCATGATCAAGGTCGGGACGTTCGCCGAGTGGCTCGGCGGCATCACGAAACGTCACGTGTACCGGCTAGAGGAGGAGCTGGAGCGCCTGGGGTACATCGAACGCGTCCGCCAACCGGGCGGCATCACGACGATCTACCCACGCGTCCACTCGTCCCAGATACCGGGCTGGGAGTCGCACGTGCCCGTGCCCGCCGGCCCGCCCACCAAACCGATGCTCGAAAACATACCGGCAAGGCGTAGACCCAGGCAACACGCGGTGCCTCCGGGTGCCCCCGCGCCGTCTCAATCTTCGCCCGCCGTGTCACCCCTATTGTCACGGGGTACGTCATCCCATTCTACTACTAACGTGGATAAATCGGAGAAACAATTACGGCAAACCGGCGAAAAACGAGATGCCGACGTGTCCGAAGTTGCTCTACCGCCGGAGGCCTGGGGTGTTGTTGCTACTATGCGCAAATGCGGGGTGTGGGGCAGATCTATCGCGAAACTCGTGGACTCTCTCGGGGTGGCGACACTCGAGGACGCGTTCGGCGTTACGCTACGGCGCATCGAGAAGGGGAATCTCTCCGTATCGGAGGACGACTGCGCCGGATACGCGCTGAACATAGCCCGCCGGGTCAAGTCAGGGGAGTGGAAACTACCGGGCTGGTGGCTCGCCGAGC
Organism: Armatimonadota bacterium; assembly: GCA_043754515.1. Lineage (GTDB taxonomy): Bacteria > Armatimonadota > Armatimonadia > Armatimonadales > Armatimonadaceae > JACMIU01. The sequence goes on along the minus strand of JAYUUO010000138.1, from coordinate 13,948 downwards.
GGGGCCGCGCCGAACGCTCGGCGGAGCGCGAGGCGGTCGCGACGAACCGGGCGGTCCGGGCGGCGGACAAACCCGCCGCGCCTAAGCTGCCCGTGCCCGCTGCCTGGCTCCCCGGCGTCCCGGAGGGCGAGGCGCGGGATCTGTTGCGCCTCGCCTTCGACGCAGTGAGGAACGGCACCGGGCATGCCCCCGACCCATTGTCGGACGTGGTGCGCGACCAGGCGCGGTGGTTCTGGCGGAAAAAGAACGGGGGCGCGCCGGTCCCGTGGGACGAGCTACCCGGAACAAACGCGCCGCGCGTTTTTCCCGGAACAAGCGAAAATGCCGCAGACACACAAACTGCCGCAGTTTTGTGGCACAGGCATTCAGGCAAAAGCGGCTTTTGCCGAGAACTTGTTTCTGCCGATGTCGCGAACGCGCCGCGCGTTTTTCCCGGAACGGATCGCGGCGATTTCTCCGAGGCCGCTTCGGGAATCGCCGCGATCCGGCGGAAAATCGGTTCGGCCAGATCCCCCGGAGGTACCGCCAGTGGAAACGCTTGACCTCGAGACGGGCGTGTCTTTCGGGGCGCGTTCCGAATCTCCCGGAACGAGTTTCGAGAGGGTGGCGGATGACTCACGTCAACGCACCGGGCGTCCCTCCTACGTCACGTTCATCCTACCGGAGTACGTCGAGGGATCCGCCCTGTCGGCCCCCAGCGACAGGCAGCACCCGATCCCGAAGCCGCTGGAGCCGTTCGTGACGCTGATCGCCGCCGCGCTCGCCCTGCGCCTCCCGTGCCGCCCGCGCCCCTGGCGGACGGCGGCGGCGGATGGGGCGGGCAGACCAGTTCGGTCCGGCGAGGGGTCGGAGAACCCGAACGACCGGATCCGCGATGCCGCGAACGGCTACCTGCTACTGTACGAGCGTAAGAAAGCCGACGCGGCTCAGTCGTCGCCCGAGATGGAACAGAGGGCCCGGCAACACCTGCTGGAACTGCGGTACTGGTCGGGGGAGCTGCGCACGCTCCTCCCGGCCATGGTGGCGTATGAAGCCGCTCTGGAAGAGTACCGAAACGGTGCGAAAGAAAGGATCATGGCATGACGCGGTACATACCAGTTCGGCCAGGTGATCCCACGGTTGACGCTTCTGTCCGGTTTGTTTTGAACCACAAAATCGCCGCGAAAGAGAGACGCCGCGTCTTCTCGATTTGTGTGAACGGCCGCAGTTTCAGAGAGAACACGCGCGGAGGAACGCTCGCGCCGGTGAACCATACGAAGGAGGAACGCGAGCGTTCCTCCTTCGTATGGTTCACCGGCGCGAGCGTCCACTCGGTCAATACAGGAGTAAAGATGACAACCACGAAAAATGATTTGCTGGGTCATATCGAGCAACTCGCCGCCGAGAATCGGCGCATCCGCGCCGAGCGCGACGAGTACCGGCGCATCGCGCTCGCCGCCGCGCCGGATACCACGCCGGGCACCGAGCCGCAACCCGCCTTGATCGCCTTCCTGCGACGGTGCGTAACCATCTACCGCAAAGGACTGGCACGGCCCGAGGTGTTCGCGGAACTGGACCAGTACGCTTTCGCCGGCCTCCGAATGATGCACTATTGGACGCAGGTACAGAGCGAGATATCTACCGGGAAGGCCCCCGATAACGAGGCGCGTTACCAGCGGCAAGACGCGGAGCGGACGTTCTCGCAGATCGCCCGCTACCGCACCGTCCCGGCGTCGAACGCCGGGACGGGCTACTGGCATACGCTGGCGAACGACCCGGTCGGCTACGGGGCGGTGAACGTCGCGGCGATACTGAACCACCACTGCCAGATCTGCGCCGAGGATGTGAACGCGTGGCACACCCGCGCCGGGTTCTGCCCCCATAACCAAAACGACGAGCCGAGCGAGTTTTCCCACGTGACGGCTTCACCGCCTCATGAGGACCCATAGGCGCGGCGAAATACCGAATGAGCCGCTTTAGCCCAACAGCAGAGGCAGAGGAATCTACACCCTCAAAGTGTCGGTGCGAGTCCGACAAGCGGTGTGTCCAAGGGCGGTCGCTTCCTCCGAGAACTCGGAGGAAACTCGTTTCCAACGGAGTTTTTTCCGAGTCGTCGAGTTTGATCTGAAAAGGAATAATAATGGCGAAGGAAAATAGGCCGAAGCGATCACGAGGCGGCCATAGTTTCAGGCGGGGGGCCGTCAGACCCCGGATGCTGAATGTAAGCGGCGTGCGCCGCTCCGAGGTCAGGGTCATCCCTAACCCTGAAACCGGCACGAAAACCGTCCGCCTCTGCGCGGAGGGGGGGGCAACGGTCTGGGAGCGACGCGACGTCCCTGAAGGCGGCCTCGTGAGGGCGCTGAGGGCGATGCGTCTAATGGTGATGATCGCCGGTCGCCACGGCAACCAGGACAAGACGGCGGTAGATGTCGCCACGCTCACGGAGTCGCTCGGGCGAATCTTTCGGTTGGAGCGGGGAGACGAGGAAACCGCCAGTTCGTCAAATCGAGAAGACGCTGCGTCTCTCTCAGCCGCTTTTGTCTGTGGCGGTTTCCTCGGGCGAATCGCGAAGACGGACGAACGAAACACAGGCGAAACTTGTTTCGCCGATTCTACGGAACAAACGCGGCGTTTTTCCACGGAGCCTATATTGATGACCTGCGAGGATGCGGCGGCGCGGCGCGGCGTCAACGTGAGGGTGTTGCGTGGATGGATCAGGGACGGCATACCGCTCGCGCCCGCGTTCGCGGTGCCGCCGGGGGCGAAACCTTCGGTCCCGCGATACACGCCCGCCGAGAGCGCGGCGATACGCAAAAATGCGGAGCGTTCCAGAGAAGCCGCCGCAGTCAAAAGCGGCTTTCTTGACTCGGCACGCGCCGCGCGGGAGGGCGGGCAGAACGGAACAAACGCGGCGTTTTTCCAACGCGGGTACCTTCCCGTGCCATGCCTGCTCGCGTCCGACGTGGACGCGGCGCGCTACGTCGCACGTCCGGGTAGGGAACACCGCGAGCAAAACGCCGGGTTATATGAACGAGGAAAAAAGCAGTGCGCGGGTTGCGCGTTCATCCTCCCCGTGAGCGACTGCGCGCCCGTCGCCGCCGGCCAGTTCGGGCTGGATGCCCGGTGCCGCGAGTGCGGGCGAAAGGAAGCGCGTAACCACGCCCGCGCCAACAGGGATTCCCGCGTCATCCGCAAGCGAGAATACCGGTCGCTGAATCCGGACAAGGTACGCACCGCGCGCAAACGCGCCGCCGTGTGGGAGAAGTTTTGCCTCCGGTGTTTCCGCGCCGTCGCTGAGGCCAAAGCCTCCCCCATCACCGGGAGCCGCGGCATCGCCGTCGCGGATAACGGGCGCGTCGGGTTCGCTCTCGTGCGTGACGGCGCGATGACCCCACGCTAGAGTACCTATGTGCGGGCCGCGCGGCTCGACAAACCCCTCGAACGCGAGGAGCGAGTGATCTGCCGCTTCGAGTGGATGGGACACTTCTGGCGCGTGGTGGAGCCGGTCTGCCGCATCACGGCGGAGGACGGTCGCGTCCTGGCCCGGTTGCGCGATCGCGAGAGGGAGAAAAAGATGACATGAACCCATCGAAGGAACTCGACAAAAACTCGTTTCTGCTGAGTTCCGTTCCGATCTTCCCCGACATCGTGTACGTCGTCGAAAATGTGGGTGGGGCGCGGTTCTCGGTCAGCCTAGACGACAAGGGTTATCTCGTCGCCGCCGACTCGCCGCAGGATGCTCTCGCCTGTGCCAAGCTCGCGGCGGTGAGTCGGCCACAAACCGTCGTCCGCGCGAGCCGCAACGCGATCATGCCGGGCCTCATCAAAGGGTTCTTCGGCGGGGTCATGTACGTCCCCGCCGATGGGAACGCGGTGCTATTCGGTGAGTGGGGCGAGTTCTCGCGCGTCGCGAAAGATGCCACGCCCTACACTCCCGTCATGGGCAGCCAGGCGGCAGTATTTTCGGAGTAGCTGGGAAAGTTTCGTAGGGCGGTCTTTACCGCAATGCCTGCTTCAAACGTAGTATATAATATAGTATATAAGTAATCGGTCTGAATAAAGTTTAACTAAAAATCGTTCGTTTCACTCTCGAAGTAGGTCGAACTTAGTCAAACTTTATTCAGACCGATTACTTATTAATACTAATCAACACTATAGTCTTCGATCTTCCGGTCGGGATGAAGATCCGGGAGGCGCATGCATCGAGCAAGAAAAGGAGAAGATACATGCGTTTTTGGGGAAGTTGCGGACGAAATAATTAGTCAGCGGCTGGGCGCGACCGACAACAGGCCGAAACCGATTCCTTTACCTGCGCCGACGCCGTCCACCCACGCACGACTGAAAGTGGATTCGTCGACGACTTGTAAGGCTCCATCGAACTGTGCCGCGCTGAACACGACTTGATGCCCTGCTGACGCTTCGGTTTTCGTAGTCACACATCGCACCGCCCCGCGGTCCCGCAGTCGCACGTCCGTGATACGGAAACCGTTCTCCCTCGCCTTGCGCTCGATCCACCGGAGCCGCTCTTCTTCCTTATACAAGCCAAGTCGTTTCCCGTCCCGTTTAACGGTCGGGTTGGCGACGAGCCGAAACGTCATGTTCGAGCCGGTGGCAATAAGTGGGGAGCCATCCGCGTCGCGGCATTTCAACTCCCGTACCGCGACCGCGCCGACAAGATAACCGGGGATCGCTTCGTGATGTGACCAATCGGGACGCCGCTGGGTTTGTACGATCACAGGAACCGTTGCCTCATCACTTGCGGCCGTAGTTTCTTCCTCAATGCGAAACAAGCACCGCGCCTCGTCCCACGCCGTTTGCGCCCCTTCCGCGGTCTCTCCATCAGGAAAGGCGCGGGATAGGGTGCGGTGCAGTTCGTAGGGATTCGCTATCTCGACGCGGGCTTGCCGCGACCGAGCCGATAGCAGGAGACGGGAAAAATAGAGAATATCGCTCATTGATTTGTTTATCCGTTCGATGATAAAACCGTCGCCCGCGTGACATCAGAAATCTGTCTTACCGGGCGGAAGTCGTAGTAGCGCGACTCGTTTAATCGCACGGCGTCCTGGCGCAAAACGTGATACTCCTCGCTTATAGGGACTTCTACCGCCACAGGCAAACGCCAGTCGTTCAGTTCGAGGTCGGTGAGCGGTTTGTGCGTAATTTTGCCGCGCCGGTCGCGGCGTCCCGCGCCCCCGCAGACGCCCTGCCACTCCCACGGGTGGCGGCGCAAGGCATCCTCCAGCCCGTCATATTCGCTAGTTTGGCGATCAAGGATCGGGCGCGACGGCACACACGTTTTGCGGCCGAGGAACAGGGGCCAGACGGGACCTCGCAATGCGTCGGCGCACGACGCGAGTAGTTCGCCGCCGCCCTCATTTTCTTCTAAGCCGACGAGAAACGCGCCGTCCTCAATGTAGTAACGCGGCGAAATAATCGTGTAAGGGTCGTCCTCCGATCCGCGCAATTTGCCCTCCGCGGTTCGGAATATCCCGGTTATCGTTTGATAGTCTTTGAGTACCCGCCCCCGCGCCTCGACGCGAGTGCCGAAGCGCAAACCATTGTCCAGCTCCGAGAGGTTCGGATTGCCACGCTCGTAGCCGAATGCCGCGCCGAGTAGCCCAACAATGCCGGACTTCGTCGGCTCGCTTTCGGTGTCGCGCACGTCCCATCGTGACCGTCCCCCCCACGATTGGAGCGGCCCCTCGAGGCGCAGAAGCAGGACCGGGCTACCCATTGGCATTTCCCCCGCGGATCACGGCGGCGATCCGCTCGCAGAGCGTGTTCAAATCGGCGACGCGCTCCACTCCGTCAATCGCGTAGTCGGGGTACTCCGGCGCGAGTAGTAGGCGCGGCGATGCTTCCAAGTTGAAGCCGGTGGTAATCGCTTCGACGTGAGTTTTGAGTTTGGCGAGCGAACCGCGCACTAGGTCGCCGTCCGCCTTCGTGAACGGGCGTACCGGCTCGACAAAGGCGTTGGTGTATCCGGTCGGGGTGTTGACCGGGCGTACTTCGACCAGAATCGCGGTAGGGCGTTGGTGCGCGGCGAAACTGTTCTGCTTGCCGGTCGGCGTCACAAGCGCGAGGGCTTTCACGAACGCGGACGCGGCACTCGCGGCAAGGGCGCGGGCATCGGCGCGGTCGGTATCGGACACTTCACGGCGGCGATACGGCCCTTCCCCGGTCAGGTTCCGTACCAGATCGCCCGCGTCGAGCGAAAAATATTTGTAGTAACACGCCGAATTGTACTCGACATCGCCGATCATATCCGCGCCCGCGTCCTCTTCGGCTTCGGCAAGCCCGCGCAAATCGTCCACGGCGGTGAAGTAGTCGAACTCGTGATCCACTTTGTGCGTCGAAAGGGCGTGCGCGACTTGGCACGACGCTTCGATATCGCGCACTGCTTCCGAGGTGGTCATGCGCCCGAACAGCGCGACATCCACTGGCGTGGCGCGAAACTCTTTCGCGTTCGCCTCTTTTTGCAGATCGGCGGTCTTGAGTTCGATGAACTTTTTCAGGTTACTGCCGGTTTTCTGAATCGCCGCTTCCAACACGGCCACAATCGCCGCGATGTCGCTTTCGGCGAGGAAAACGGTTTGCGCGGTTCCGTACTTGCCGTCTTTATCGGCGGCTTGCACCTTGCCGTCACTGGTGCCGAAGCCAGAAGCGTGTTTCGCGGCGGCATCGGCGATTTCGGCGGAGACGCCGCTCGCCAGCAATCGTTCGCGTATAATTTCCGGCAAACGGCGTGTACGGGTTCCGAGATGTCCTTGAAGAGCACCGCTAAAGACTTCCGACCGACGCAGACTACGCTTCAAACACTGCGAGGAGATACGGGCACGGCGTACTCCGCCAAATACACACTCTTTAGGAGACCCGGTATCGTCGCGGTTCATGTTGCCGGGGGCATGGTTCTGCAAAACATGGATTTCGATGAGCATAATGATGACTCGTTTTCTTTCGGGTTCGGGTTCGGGGACGCGGCGATTTATTCAGCGTCCGGTAGGGTGGCGGTGGTCTCGCTTCCGGCAAGGGCATCGGCGGGCAGGTATGGCGCGAAGTAGTCTCTCGCCCAACGCTTCTGTACATAGCGTTCGGGATGGTTCCATCGGAGCAGGTCTTTGAGCAAACGATCCCACGCGATATGTGCGTCCTTCTGGATTGCATAGCGCGCCATCTGTCGCAAGCGGAACGGAAGCGATCCGCCCGTCCCGTCCCACGACCAGTCCGCATCCAGCAGGATACGGAACCGGCGCGTAAGCGGGTGCTTTTCGAGTTCGGTATCGTTATTCGTGCCAGTCAGGTTACGAAGCGTCGCGGCGAACGTCATGTCGTGCGCGTTCGCCCTGCCTTCGAGTGCGTCGCGGTCAAAGGCGAGCAAGGTTCCGGCGAGAAAGTGCGCGGATTCGTGAAGCGGGTTCGTGCCCTCTTTCGGGGTGCCCCCGAAGTACGAGTACACCCAGTAGACGTTTCGCGCCGTTTCCGCGCCGAGGGTTTCCCCGGCTGCGCGGCGCAGACTGGCCAGTTTCGCCGTGTCGCCTTTTTGGTGCAGGTCAACAATGCGCTTGAGAAAAAAGTTGTCCATAGTTTCGGGTTCTTCCGGTTCATTAATCGAGTGATAACGCGGTTTGCGGAACGTCGGCGGGTATTGCTTTTACGGCGATGGTCAGAATCGTTTTCGCTGCCGTATTTTTGCTCCTCGTCTTGCCACCATCCGCGTCACTATCCGGTAGTTTCGGCTTCGGGAAGAGAATCGTTGCCAAGCGGTTCTCAAAAAACGCACTCGCCCGCACCTGCCGCATCAACGCTTCGGAATCGCTGACAAGATCATCGGTCGCCTCCTCAAGTGCGTGGCGGGCTTCGGTGCGAACCATTTCCCGCAGGGTTTTACGAAGGGCTTCTTTCTGCTCAATCAGCGTTTCGGCGTCGGGGTCAAGCGCGGCAAGCCCGCGCAAAAAAGTATCGTAGCCGTGCTTGACCCCGGCAAACAGGGCGCGGGACGCACTGGCAATGCGCGTGTCGAACGCCGACTTGTTGCCCGCCCCGTCGCGCTCGTAGTTCTTTTTGATCGCCATGCGAAGCGCACCGCGAACGTCATCAATGCTTTGGATTTCGTTATGGGCGTCAAGCGCGAAGGAACTATTCCAAAGTAAAGGAGCAGGTAACGACAAGGCTTCCTTTTGCCATTCAAAAATCTTGGCTTTATCCACACGCATTCCGTATAAAGTAAGGCGTAACTCACTCTGTTTTTGTGCCAATCTCCCCTCAGAGGCAAGACGGGCAAACTGTGTTATGGAAAGCGGACGCGAAAAGACCCTCCCGTTAATTGCAACGTCGCTGAGAAGCACGAGTGGCCCGCTATCACGCCATACTTCCTTATCTTCTTTCACCCGTTGCGGTAATTTACCCGTCGCGGCGTCCGGTGTATAGTAGGCAACCATCGGGTCATCCCAAATAGTGCCATCGCAACTATCGCCCGCCTTAAAGAACATTCGACGCACTGTGGTAAGGGAATGTACGCCGGTGATTGAGCAAGTGCCCTCTCCTTCCGGCAGAAGTCGTACACACCGGCATCGCCACGTCAACCCTTCGGCATAATAGGCGTGTATCGCACGCCCCCCGCCGCCGGGAACAGGTCGCTTGCTACGCCACGCAGGAGGCATCTGATACTCTTTTCCGTCCGTATGAATCAAGAAAAGGTTGAGACACAACGTTTCAAAAAGCGTTTTGCCATCAATCAAAACATACCACGGCGGCGTACCATTGACGGAGGGGAACCAACCTCGTCCTGCGCCAACAGCGAACGCGGCGAGCGTCGTCAGCAGTCGTGCCGACATTGCCGGGGTTGTTGCGAAGCGTTTATCCTCCGTGTGATGAAACAAAATAGCATCCCCACCGCTTGGTTCTGCCGGTAGAAGTACAGACAGAACCTTTGAATCGGTATCGGTGAGGCCGGGCGTCTGCAAAAACGGGTGCGTCTCCGAAAACAAGTCGAAACGCTCCGCGTACCGGTCGAAGTAGGCGTTCACCGCGTCCGTGTCGAATGCGCCCGCCGACAGCAGTTCGGTCAAGCCGTCCAAGTCCGGCTCAATAGTTCGGTCGTCGCCCGGTTCGATCACGAAAATATCCAGCACGAAGGCGATCAGCAGACGGTACACGCCCAGTTCCGACAGGGGAAGCGGGTCGCGCACGGCGCGAATCTCGTGCGCTTGAAGCAACACTTCACGCAGTCCGACCTCTTTTGTGGTTCCGTCGCTATACACGACCGGCATCCACGGCTCGTCATCAACTCGAAAAGATGGCATGATATTTATTCCTGAACCGACACGACTTTTTCCTCGTATAGCCCGCGCAGTTCATCGCTCCACAATCGTGTAATCACGGCGGCGTCGTCAAACCGGAAACGCCCCGGCATATTTTTTTCTTGGCACATCTTTAGCACGGCGTGACCCTGTAGCCAGCGCATCTCCGCTAATCCTTTCGGCACGTCGGGAACGCCTTTGAGCCATCGCCATGGAACACTCGCCTTACACAAAAACAGCTGGCGCAAGGCTTTTTTCGGCGGGCGGGCGTTGCCGGTGAACTTCTGCGCCGCGCTCCACGCCTTGAAGTCGTCCGGCCCGGTTAGCACCAGCACCGAGCGCGTCGGTTCGCCGTCGTCGTAGCGGGTCTTGGCACGAAGATACGAGCGTGGGGATTCGCCGTCCGTGTCCTCATCCACGGCGGGTTTAGGTGACGCGTAGCAGAATGATTTTGGTTTCGGCTCGGCGACGAGGTGAACATTGCCCGCGTTCTCCTTGACTGCGGTATGCGTCTCCCATTTGTCCCGCGCCGCTCCGATAGCATCGGCAAGCGCGACGTCCAGCGGCGCGGCGGAATCAGGCGCGTAGACCGATTCGATCGCGGGCCGAAACCCGGTCGGCGCGTGGAAAACAAACGAGTTATCCCCGCCCGCCGTTAGAAGCGCGAGTGTGCGGAGCAGAACGAAAGGCTCGTACACAACCCCCGTGCTACCGAACTCGTACCCGCCCGCTTCCAGCGCGAGTACGTGAAGTACCGGCACTTTGAGCAGGGCGGGGCGCGTGTCGCCCCGGTCGTGCCGATGCAGTCGTCCGGACCGCTGAAGTAGCAGGTCAATCGGCGCGATCTCGGATATCATCGCGTCAAAATCAACATCGAGCGACTGCTCCACTACCTGCGTCGCCACTAAAATAGCGCACTTCGGACGCTTCGGGTTGTCCGGCTTCCCGTCCGCACCCTTGCCAAACTTTTCCGTAACCGATTTTTCAATCGCATTGCGCCGCCGCGCCGGGAAGCGGGCATGGAATAGCGATAACTCACAGTCAGACGTTAAGCGTCCCGCTGTTTTGAGCGTTTCGAGTTCGCTGAAGACCGCTTGCGCTTGCTTAACCGTGTTGAGAAGCACGCACAAACAGCCTCCCCCGGCTACTAATTTCGCCGCGAGTGTCGCGGTCACTGGCGCGTTCTGGAGCGCACCCGAAACGGTTTTCAGCGTCACCGATGTTGGCCGGTCGTAGCCCGTGACCGGGATCGTGACCGGCACGGACTTCGCCGGGGCGTCGAGGGGCGCGAGGGTGATGAGTGGGTACGCTTCCTCCCCCGTATCTGGCAACACCACGCCACCGTATGCCGCCAACAGTTTCGCCTTTTGTACGCGCGAAAGGGTTGCCGACAGCAGAATCGTCGGGACGCGGAGCGCGTGTAACCACGTCAGCAACCGGCACAGAATCGCGGTCATAAAGTCGTCGTAGGCGTGGGCTTCGTCCACGATGAGCGTCCGTGCCGACAGCCCGAAAAGGCGCAAGAAACCGTGTCGCACATTGAGCGCGGCGAACAGCACCTGATCTACGGTTCCCACGCTCTCGGGGGCGAGTAAGCCGCGCTTCGCGTTGTCGTAAAACCACTCGGCGGCGCGGTTTCCTTCGGCAACCCCGTCCGCGCCGGACGTCTCTATTTTGCCAACCGTATCCGTGTCGCCGGTCGGTCGCTCACGGAGCCACGCCATGCCATGCAGTAGGCGCGGCGCGAGCGCGGGGCGCGTGGCTTTCAGAAACGCTTCGTACCGCCCGAACATCTGGTTGCTGGTCGCCTGGGTCGGAAGTGCGATGTAGGTTCCGACGCGCCCGGTGGCACGGTTCCAGGCTTCGGCAAGATAGATAGCGGCTTCGGTCTTCCCCTCGCCCATCGGAGCCTCAATGATCGCCAACCCGGGCGGCATATCGCCGAGTACTACGGCGGCTTCGAGCGCGATTTGGGTGGGACGGAGGCAGTTGTAGGCATCGCCAACCCATACATCGGCGAACTTGGGCGGGCGGGCGGGCGCAACCACAGGACCCGCATCGAAGTGGAGAGACGCGACCGCCGCTTTCGCTAATCGTTTGGCGGCGGCGAGGTATTCCCGCGGATCATCGAGGGCCGCGATCGTCTCGAAGGGGAATAGTTTCTCGTTGGACGCGATCCAGTCCGATAGCACTATTAGTCCCGACAGTATCAGCCCGACGCGCGAAGCGTGCGCGCCGGAAAAGTCTTGCGGAGCGGGGTGCGTTTCTGGGTTTAATCCCACGGCGTCGGCGACAAGGGCGGCGAGCGCGTCCCGAAGTGGATTCCAGCGACCCGGCACAGCCCCTTCTTCGATAATCGCGGTAGCGTCAAAGTCGGCGTGATGCCCGCGAACGGCGGTCGCGGCAACAAGCGTGGCGGATTTGCCCCACCCAAGCGCGGGCAGGTGTGTGCCGTGTAGCCAACTGTAGGAGCGGGCTTCGTGCCGGAATCCTCGGGTGCGATCCCATGCCACCTGCCGGGTGAGCCCCGCCGCCTTCCACTCGGCGAAGTCCGTCCGCGCGGCGAACGCCGGTGTGAAGGCGGGATTCGTCCCTCCCTCCCATTGCACGAAGTCATCCGCCTTGAACTGAAAAAGCGGATCGGCTTTGCCGATGTCGTGAAGCGCGACAAGGTAACACAGCCACTCTGGGGATAACGGCAGGCAATCGGTCGGCACGAATCGAGGGAGCAATGCCTCGGCGGCGGCGGCGGTGTCGAGTAAGTGTTGCCACAAAAAATGAAACGGGTCGGTTTTTGCCCATAGGTGGCGGGCGAGGTATTCCGTGCTGGCTGTCATAGTTGGGATAATCGTTCGCGTACGGGAGAAACGGAAAAAGGGCGGCGGCGGTATTTTTCATTTTTATTTTGCTGTTTTCCTGCTTTCCGCTTTCTCGCCCCCGGAATGATTATCCGAGGCGGGAGATAAAGACTTATGGATGATCTACACGCCCTGCCGAAGATCCGCGATTCGCTGTCGCACCTGTACGCGGAACACTGCCGCATCGACCGCCACGATAAATCGATCGCGCTCCAGGACGCCGACGGGGGCGGCTTTACCGCGGTCCCGGTCGCCGCGCTGTCCGTGTTGATGCTGGGACCCGGCACCGCGATCACGCACGCCGCAGTTCAGACCCTCGCCGACAACAACTGCCTCGTGGTCTGGTGCGGCGAGGAGAACGTCCGCTTCTACGCCTGCGGCACGGGAGGAACCCGCTCGGCGGCGAACCTGCACCTGCAAGCGCGGCTCGTGTCCGATCCGATGCTCCGCCTGGAGGTCGTGCGCCGCATGTACCTGCTCCGTTTCGGGGAACCGTTCGACAAAGGCGACACCGTGGAATCGCTTCGCGGCAAGGAAGGGTTCCGGATGCGCGAGGTGTACGCGGCGGCGAGCCGGGCGACGGGTGTCACGTGGGAGCGGCGTAACTACGACCGCGCGAGTTGGCGCGACGCCGACCCCGCGAACCGGGCGTTATCCTGCGCGAACTCGTGCCTGTACGGTCTGTGCCACGCCGCGATACTCGCGTCCGGGTTTTCGCCGGGTCTCGGGTTTATCCACTGCGGCAAGCAACTATCCTTCGTCTATGACATCGCCGACCTGTACAAAGCCGAGGTCACGATCCCGGTGGCGTTTCGTATCGCAAGGCATGACCCACCGGACCTAGAACGGGCGGTGCGTCTGGAATGCCGCGACCAGTTCAGGAAGACGAAACTGCTCTCGCGCATCGTTCCCGACATACAGAAACTGCTCGCCGTGGACGACGACTTGGCGCGGAACGTCGCGGCGCAGATGGCGGAAGGGTTTGCCCCGGATGACGACCCGGCGATGCCGACCGAACTGTGGACACCGGACGCAGGTACCGAAGAGGCATATCATGCGCAAATTGCCTCTGTGCCGGAAGTGCTACCACTGCCTGCCCCTACATCCGAGCCACAGGCGACGGAGTTTGAAGATGATCCGTTTGCCTGGTAAAGCGTGCGCGAAAGGAGAAAGAGATGGTGGTACTGGTGGTTGAGAAAGCGTCGGTATCGGTGCGCGGCGAGCTGTCGCGTTGGCTGATCGAGCCGAAATCCGGGCTGTTTGTCGGCAACGTTTCGGCGATGGTGCGGGACAAATTATGGGAGAAGGTGACGGCCAGCGTCGGCAGGGGGAAGATGTCGGGGGCTTTAATGCTCTATACGGCGCAGACGGAGCAAGGATTCGCGGTGCGCTCGTTCGGGGAGACAGGGCGGGAGCTACGCGAGTACGAGGGGCTGACGCTGGTCTTCGTCCCGAAGCGCGGGTTCAAACGCGGCGTGTACGACGACGGCTTCGCCGAGCTGTCCGCCCGCGAGGGGAGGACGGGAGGAAAAGCGGCGGCACCCGCCGAAGTAGCAGGGGACGAGGCGGACGAGTCCAGCGACACAGCCCTTTAACGGGCAGGGATGGCGCGGGACCCGGCGAATACACAGACAAGTGTCTACATCTGGCCGTATAGATAGTATACATTTGTATGTCTATGCCCCACGAGCGTGGGGGTGAACCGACGTGACTGTGATTCTGCCACCTCTTCGCAAACTATGCCCCACGAGCGTGGGGGTGAACCGATGAACGAGAACGCGCTCCTCTCGGACCTGTCCTATGCCCCACGAG
>JAYUUO010000137.1:0-12302 GCA_043754515.1 Armatimonadota bacterium | reverse complement strand
CCGTCTATCAGCCCTATGTCATCTCCTACGCCGGCAACGCCAACCTACTCGACTACACGAAAACCCAGCTCGCGCAGGCGATGAACCTGTCGCAGATCGTCTCGCCGAGTACCACGGTGCTACTCTTCGAGGGCGACCAGGCGTGGGCGGGCTACGCGGGGCCCGGCACGCCGGACTCCTTCAAGGCGGGCATCGGTAACTTCAGCCGTCTGAACGGCGACGATCAGAGCCTCGTCGGCGACGGCAGCGCGGACTACTACTCCGTCCCGGTTAATGTCGCGCGTCACGTCAAGGGTGCCGCGAGCGGCGGCATTTTTCACGCCGGGCAGGACAACTTCCTCGCCGCCGATGGGCATGTGAAGTTTTTGAACTGCTCGTGGGACGGTACGTCCGGCGCGGTCTCCGTCGGTGACCTGCCTAACCCCCCGCCCGCCGGTAACAACGCCTACGTTTCCGCGGGGCAGAACAGTCTGTCAAAGAGCGCGAACGGGAAGGGCGATTATTCGATGTCGTTCAACCCACTGCCTTAAAGGGGTTCGAGGAGTAAGTATGAAGATCAGAACTATGCGAGTCTATTACGCGACAGCTGGGGCGGGTTGCGCGTTCCTTCTCGCGGGAGCGGGTTGCACGCCAGGCGAGGGACGAAGCGCGGCACGCCCCCCGTCGGCGGATTCGCCTGCCGCGCCGCCGTCCCGCCCGTCAGCGTCTGGGATCGAGTCCGACATCGCCAAAGTCAACCGGGACACGAGCCTTTCGCCCGCCCAGAAGCAGATCATGCTCGACCAGATGAAGCACGCACAGGCGTTGCCATCCGGCGTGGGCGGGAAGTAACGCGGCGGACCGATGGATAGAAAGCCAAGTCGGAACTCGCGCGGCCGCCACCCGACCAGGGCACGCGTCACTTTCCCGGTCGCGGTCGCGGTCGCCTTCTCGGGTGGCCTTTTGACGCCATCGGTCGGGGCAATTCCCCCGCCTCGGGCGGCGATGGACGGCCCACTGACGACGAAAACGGTGGCGGGGCCGACCTGGGCCAAAAACCAGCCGATCTACGAAGTGAATCTGGACGTGTACGGCTTCCCGAAGGGCACTGCATTGCGCGAGTTTGAGAAACACCTGCCGGTGCTGAAGAAGATGGGCGTCGGGATAATCTGGTTCATGCCGCTACACCCGCGCGGCTACCTGAAAGGGTTTGGTAGCCCGTATTCGGTGCGCGATTACACCGACATCAATCCGGATTTCGGCACGCGCGAAGAGTTCCGGCATCTGGTGCGACGTGCCCACGCGCTAGGACTCCGGGTGCTGATGGACTGGGTGCCGAACCACACGGCCTGGGACAATACCCTGATCACGTCGCACCCCGAGTTCTACGCCCACGACGCGGGGGGGCAGATCGCGCAGGCCGGACCCTGGGCGGACGTCGCGCAACTCGATTTCGGCAAGCCGGACCATTGGAACCAGCCGCTCTGGGATCGGATGCGCGACGACATGTCATTCTGGATGCGCGACTCCGACGTGGACGGATTCCGTTGCGATGTCGCGGGGCGGGCGGGCAAGGTACCGGTCGAGTTCTGGACGTGGCTACGGCCGCGACTGGACGTCGTAAAGCCGGTATTCCTGCTCGCCGAGGGCGACGACCCCTACTTGCATCCCGCCTTCGACATGACGTACTCCTGGAACCTGCCCCCCATTTTGTGGGACGTCTGCGCGGGCCATAAGCCGGCGACTGCGATTGACGACGCGCTGGCGAAGGAGGCGCGCGAATACCCGAGCGGCGCGGTTCGGATGCGCTT
Source organism: Armatimonadota bacterium (assembly GCA_043754515.1). Lineage (GTDB taxonomy): Bacteria > Armatimonadota > Armatimonadia > Armatimonadales > Armatimonadaceae > JACMIU01. The sequence goes on along the minus strand of JAYUUO010000137.1, from coordinate 10,512 downwards.
CCTGGACAACCACGACTGGCATGGGCACGCCGACTGGGGCTGGGGTGACGGACCCGCCGTTGACACCGCCGGCGGGCTGCCGCAAGTCGCCCCGCTGATGGTGTTGTGCGCGACACTCCCCGGTAAGCCGCTCGTTTATAATGGTCAGGAGATGGGATTCCGGAAGACCGATCCCCCGGTACGCGCGGAGGCGCGGTATCGCTCTCCCGTCTGGCTATACTATCAGCGGCTTCTACGGCTATATCAGAGCCAACCCGCGCTGTCCGAGGGCTCGTTCACCAAACTCGCCACGGGAAGTGACGACCGGGTTTACGCCTTCCTCCGGCGACACGGGCGGGGCCGCGTGCTGGTCGTCGTCAACCTGAGCGACCGGAAGCAGACCGCGACGCTCGGCGGCACATCGCTGTCCGGCACATACCGCGACTGGTTCAACGCCCGCGCGATTACGCTCGGCGACGCACCCGCTTTAACTCTCGCGCCGTGGGCGTACCAGGTGTACGTGAGCGGCGATTAGGTTTGGCCACCCTTCCGGCGGTCACGCGAGCGAGTCCGCGTCCGAACCCGTAGCGCAAGTTAAAACGCCTTGACGCCCGCCCCTCGGGCTGTTACCATTTTCGCATTGATGTTAGGGCGGTGACCTGCCACGCGGCGTCGCCCAGATTGCGGTTCTCAACTATGTTTGCGGTTGTTGCTTTCTACAAGTTCGCGCGTCTGGAACCGACGCGGTTCGTGTCGCTCCGGGAGGAGATCGCCGGATTCTGCCAGGCGCGGGATATTCTGGGACTGTTCCTACTGGGTGCGGCGGGGTGTAACGCGACAATGTGCGGGTCGCTGGAAGCCGTTGACGACCTGCTAGCGTTCCTGCTACGTTACGTGCCGGAGCTTGGCACGCTGTCCGTGAAGCGGAGCGAGTCGCCGTTCCCTGTATTCGAGCGGCTTAAAGTAGAAGTGCGCAAGGAGATCGTGACGCTGAAACGCCCTGACATCGTTCCAACGTTCGGGGACGCCGACACGCACCTTTCGCCCGCCGAATGGCACCACGCCCTGACCACCACGGACGACTACCTCCTCGACACCTGCAACACGTATGAGACCGGCGTTGGAGCATTTAGGAGAGCGATTGACCCGTGCACCGCGAACTTCGCCGGGTTCCCCGACTTCGTGCGGCGGCAGGGGATCGCGAAAGATGCCACAGTGCTTATGTACTGTACGGGCGGCATCCGTTGCGAAAAGGCGGCGCGGGTGATGCGGCAGAACGGCTATACAAATGTCTCCCAACTGAGCGGCGGTATTCTCGGCTATTTAAAGCAGTACCCGGACGGCGAGTTCGAGGGCGAGTGTTTCGTGTTTGACCGGCGGATCGCCGTTGACCGCGACCTGAAGCCGACCGGCACCTACACCCTTTGCCCGCTGTGCGGCGACCCGGCGAAGGAAAAGGTCACCTGCGGCCACTGCGGAAAGCCGGGGATTGTCTGCCGCGCGTGCGCCGCGACGCCCGCCCTGCGCGTCTGCTCCCAGAACTGCGAATACCACTTTGCGCGGCTCAGAGCGTCGTTGCCGGGAGCGTGACCCCCATCGGTGTCCGCGCCCCCGCTTCGAGATCCGGCGCGTGCCAGAGTTCGCGCCACTTCCGAGCCGACGTGAACAGGATCACCGACACCGCCGAGAGGAGCACGACCGAGAGCGCGATGTTGATACCGCTGAACACCGCGCCGTACTGCCCAATGAACTTCGCGCCCGCGAAGTTGCCGATGTTCAGGATGCCCGCCGCGAACACGGTCACGCTCAGGAAGGCGAGCGGCGCGAGCGTGGTCCAGATGTAGCGGACGCGGCCCATTTTCAGGAGTACCGTGGTGCCGACCGCGAGCGCGGTCACGGCGAGTAGCTGGTTCGCGACGCCGAACATGGGCCACAGGCTCATGATCGAGCCGTTATAGACGAGCCAGCCCCAGGCGGAAACGACCAGTAGCGCGGCGAACCCGACCGCGACCGGGTTTTTGCTGTCGCCGAGCGGCTTCCAAACGCGCCCCAAACCGTCCTGCATGACGTAGCGGGCGACGCGCGTTCCGGTGTCCACGGCGGTCAGAATAAACAACGCCTCGAACACGATCACGAAATGGTACCAGTACGCCAGCAGGTGCGACAGCCCCGGTACCTTGCCGAATATGCTCGCCATGCCGACCGCCAGCGCGACCCCGCCGCCGGTGCGCCCGACCAGCCGCTCGCCGATCAGCGCGGAGAGGCTCTGAATCTCGACCGGCGCGTAGCCCGACAGGGCCTGCACCTTCGCCGATATGAGAGCCATGTCAATGTGTCCGCCCATGCCCTTGACCATCGCGCCGATAGCCGCCGAGTTCATCGCAAAGTAGTCTCCCGGATGGAGTGCGCACGCGGCGACCAGCGCGGTCAGCGCGACGAACCCTTCGGTCACCATCGCGCCGTAGCCGATGAAGCGCATCGCGCCCTCGTCCGGGATCATCTTGGGCGTGGTGCCGGACGCTATCAGGCTGTGAAAGCCAGAGATCGCGCCGCAAGCGATGGTGATGAATAGGAAGGGGTAGACCGGGCCGGGGATGACGGGGCCGCCGCCCATCACGAACGGCGTGATGAGCGGCATACGGAGCGGGGGCGCGACGATGAAGATGCCGCCCGCGAGCATCACGATCACGCCCAGTTTCACCCACGTCGAGAGGTAGTCGCGGGGACAGAGTAGCATCCAGACCGGCAGGATGGCGGCAATAAATCCGTAGACCGGTAGCGCGAGCGCGATATGCTCCTTCGAATGCAAGAAAAGCGATTCCAGCCCCCACGCCTTGAGGTGCGGCCCCGCGAGCGTCGCCGCGATGAGCCCGGCGACCCCGATAGCGGACGCCTCGCCGATCTTGCCGGGCCGGAACTTGTGTGTCCAGAACCCCATCAGGAGCGCGAGCGGGATGGTCGCGAGCACGGTGAATGTCCCCCAGGCGGATTCCGCGAGGGCGTTCACGACCACGATTGCCAGCACCGCCATGGAAAGGATCAGAATGAGAAGCACCGCCACTTGCGTCACGACGCCGGTGAGAGGACCGGTCTCGTCGCGCGCGATCTTCGCCAGATCGTCGCCGCCACGCCGCACGGACGCGAACAGGATGATGAAGTCATGCACCGCCCCCCCGAGAACGGCGCCGAGCAGGATCCAAATCGCGCCGGGTAGCACGCCGTACTGCGCGGCGAGCACCGGCCCGATGAGCGGCCCGGCGGCGGCAATCGCGGCGAAATGGTGGCCGAACAGCACGAACTTGTTTGTCTTGACGAAGTCGCGACCGTCGGCGCGGGTGTCAGCGGGCGTCAAACGGGCCGCGTTAAGGCGCAAAACTTTCGTGGCGAGGAACACGCCGTAAAAGCGATACGCGAGAACGAAAACACAAGCGGCGACAAGCAGAAGCGGAATGGCGTTCATCGGCGACGCGGGGACCTTTGCGGGACGGGTGGATTTGCTACCGCTATTGTAGCGGGGCGTCGGGGACGTGTCAACGCCGGAGCTCTCAGACCCTCGTGCGGGTTCCACTCCAGGGACGAAGTGGAACCCCCGACATCCAATCTCAGTCATTCACGTCGAGCAATGTACGGCGGCCTAAACCATCATCAAGGGCGAAGCAAGCCCCCACACGCCAACTACCTCAGCCGTTTGTCATCCGGTGCTATCGGCGACCGGTATCCGTAGATAGTCACGTTGGCATCGGCGACGGCTTTCGCGGGCTTGTTCGCCGCGATGTTAGTGCCGTCGTAGTTCAACGACTCGTTCTTGCTCCACTTCGCGTGCCCGTCGCCATAAACAATGGTCGAACCACCTGAGTGACGAGCGTACTTGCTGATAGTGGCTTTGCGGCTCGCCAGGACGAGGCTCATGAAAGATGTGGCGTTATTCGACCCACCTGAGTAGATGGGTTGCGACCAGTTAGCATAGGTGATGTACCAGGGCTGCTCGACCAGTTCTATGGAGCAGTCGGCGACCATGATCAGTTCGGCGTTGCGCCCGACGGTAGATTCCGCGATGGCATACGGGGCGGCTGTCTGCGAGGCGGGCGGCACCACCGTGCCCGGCGGATACGCGAGAAACACCCAGCGGTTGACGCCCAGCGACCGGCGATTAAACGTGAGATTTCGCGCCGTATCATTGTTCGGCCCCGGAATCACAACGCCGTTAAAGTTCGGTCCGGAAGTAACAAAGTCATCACCGTACACCGCGTTCGGGCATTTCAGAACATCAATACTTTTCGTGTAGGTGTGGAGGTGTCGCATCCATGAAGCACGCCCGAGCGCATTATCATTAGCGCGGTACGTCTGATTACAGACGGGGTAAGTCTCATCGAAATCCTGCACGTACTGCATGACAGCCAGCCCGATCTGCTTCATATTAGACAGGCACGCGGCTTGCCGCGCCTTCTCCCTGGCCTGGGCGAAGACGGGAAACAAAATCGCGGCGAGGATCGCTATTATGGCGATCACGACGAGCAGTTCGATCAGCGTAAAGCCGCTCCTGGCAGTTCGCGCCATCGCGAAGTCGTGACCTACTTGTTTGAAGTTTCTGTCCATTTCTTCGGGCTCCTTTTCTCATGCACCGGTCGTGTTCCTCGGGTGTGGTTTCGGTCCTCAATCGTAGGGGTACAGGCCGGCTCGGCTCATTCAAGGTCAGTGTACCACTTGTGTAGGGCAGTGGAATATTCGTGAGTTTGACTCTTGAAGGTCGCCACCCCGCTACAAGGCGGGGCGGCGACTCTTTCAGATGTGCTGAACACGGATCGCGGCGGTTATTTGATCCGCTCGTCGGCGGGGTAAGTGGTAGCCCCACGTGTCGTCGCCACCGGGTTCACCGGAAGCGCGTAGTTATTCGGGTAGGGTTTAGCGGAACGTGCGGGATCGGGACCGATGGCGCGTTGCGGCGACCATTTGGCATGACCGTCGGCGTACAGAATGCTCGATCCTCCGGTGTGCCGCGCAAACCGGGGGTCTGCTCGTTGTACCGCCGCATTATATCCATCGAACCAGCGGGGCGAGCCCTGGTAGCTGGCCTCGGCTATCCGGTCCGGCGTATCGAAAAGAAGATACAGGCTATCTGCTATAACCGGTAACGCTGCCGGTGCGCCGATGTCAGCGAGAGCGAGAGGGAGCGGTACCACCACGGCGGATGGTCCCGGCACGCTTAGTACACCAGCGCGGTTGAAGACCCACTCGTTGCCACCGAGGTTGCGGATCGGCACTTTCAGCGCGGCACCCTTGGCCGGACCCAGCGTCTGGTTGGGGAATGTGCCCTGGCAGAAAAGCGGGTTCGTCCCATTGAGCCCAGGCAACACCTGGTAATCGTAGCAGGAAGTCTCCTCCGTCTTCGGTGCGTCGGGGCACAGGAAGATCGGGACACTTTTCGAGTACAGGTTTATCAAACCCATCCACGTGATCTGCGTATAGGCATTCTGGAATCCCGCGCCGCCGCCCTGGAAGGACTGGTTGTTCACCGGTAACGTGTCGTCGTAGTCCGACGTGTAAGTTAACATCCCTAAACCGATCTGCTTCAGGTTCGACAGACAGGTGGTCTGACGGGCCTTCGCGCGGGCCTGGCCGAACACAGGGAATAGGATAGCGGCCAGGATCGCTATTATGGCGATCACGACGAGCAGTTCGATCAGCGTGAAACCATAGTCCACGCGCTTAAAGTTTTTGTTCATTTGAAGTTCCTTATCCCTTGCACGGGTTGCATTGATTACGTGCGTCTTGCCGGGGCGACCGACTCCCGCACCACTAACTCCGCTGGTAGCAATTCTCGTACCACGGGGCCGTCCCGTTCGGCGGCCGGATCGGCGATTAATCGTAACAGCCGCTCTGCCGCGCGGCGTCCCATCTCGAACAGTGGTTGGCGCATCACCGTGAGTCGCGGGTGGATCAGATCCGCCGCCATCGTGTCGTCATAGCCCAGCACACTGACATCGGACGGGATGCTTAGCCCCGCGATCCGCGCGGCGTTGAACGCCTCGAGCGCCAGGTAATGCCCCGCCGCGAAGATCGCGGTCACCGGTTCCACGGGATCACGCAGGAGGCGAACCAAGGTCGCCTCGGCTTGCGCCCCCGCCTTCCATGCCATATCCGCCACGACTTCGTATTCGGGACGGTGCGCGACACCGCCCATGGCGAGGGCGCGGCGGTATCCGGCGACGCGGTCCTGCGTGTTCGCGGTTTCCGCCTCCGCCAGCAGCAATATGATGCGGCGGTGTCCCTGTTCCAGCAGATAGCGAACGGCGGCGAACGCCCCCCCCGTGTTGTCCGAGTCAACCGCCGGGGCGCTCAGGTTCGGCCACGACGCGCCGACAACCACGAGCGGATGACTACCGGAGAGCCATAAATCCTCGATAATGGAGATGGACTCGGTGCGGGGCGCGAAAACCAGGTGCCCATCTGCATACGAGCGTTCGGCGTCGGCGCGGTAGTCTTGAACGTCGGCGGGGGACAGCGACACTTCCGTCGTCTCGCCCGCCCCTTCCAGGTGAGCGGCGACGCCGCGATATATCCCGCCGTAGTAGCTACTACCGAGTACGTCGCGGGCACCGGCGACGAATGACAGCGCGATGCGCCGGGGCGGGTCGCCTATCTCCGAGGATTTAGGTTGCGAGACAACGGGCGTGGCGGCGACATAGGTACCGCGGCCCACCTCGCGCGTCAAAAGTCCGTCGGCGGTGAGGGACAGAATCGCTTTATTGACCGTCATTTTGGACACCCCGAGCGTTTCCGCGAGTTGCAGTTCGGCGGGGATTTTGTCACCGGGCTGGTACTTGCCACTGGTGACGAGATCGCGCAGGATGTCTTTGACCTGGGTGTGGCGCGGCGTGGGCGCGGTCTTATCCACGCGGGGCGCGTCGTATTCGGGCAGATCATTGAATGGCATAGGGCAATCCGTTTCCGTAGTATATACCGCGTATCAGGTATCGTCAAGTCGCTAATCGGTTCAGGACGTGGACACGCATTTTCGGAGTTCACACCCGCTCCACTTCGCCGACGCCTGCCTCCTGAAGCGCGGCGGCGTCCTCGTCTCCGAGTCCGGTGTCGGTGATGAGCAACGAACCGACCGCGACGGGGGCGATTTGGGCGAATGCCGTTTGGCCGATCTTCCCCGAATCGGCGACCACGATCACTTCACCCGCGTGCTCGATCATCGCACGCTTTACCTGAACGGCGTCGAAATCCACCGCGGTCAGGCCCGCGCGTATGTCCACGCCCGACACGCCGAGGAAAAGTTTGTCCGCTCGTAGTGGTTGCAAGAACTGTACCGCGAGCGGGCCGAGGTTAGCGCGGCGGCGCGGCTGTATTTGCCCCCCGATCACGATCACCGTGACGCGCGGCGCGGAGTCCATCAGGAGCACGGCGGCGGGTAGGTTGTTCGTGATCACCGTGACATCCCCCGCGCCTGATTCGGCGAGGGCGTGGGCTATCTCGTGTGTAGTTGTCCCCGCGTCGAGAATCACCGTTTCTCCGGGGCGAATACGAGAAGCGGCGGCGCGACCGATGCGCCGCTTCTCATCGTGATGCTCCGCCTCGCGCTCATCGAACGGCGGTTCGTAGAGCGACGTTTCCAGCGGCAACGCGCCGCCGTGTGTCCGGCGCAGGAGTCGGCGCATCTCCAGCGCGGCGAGGTCGGCGCGCACGGTCGGCGCGGAAACGCCGAATGACTCGGCCAGTCCCTCGACTGTTACCTTGCCGCTCTCGCGGAGCCGTTCGATGATGCGTTGTTGCCGTTCCTCGACGAACATTGTAAGGAGAATCCCCTGAAAGAGCGGATAAAGTCGCGGCGATTGATTTCGCCTTTCTGTGTATCGTTTTTTCGGCGGGCGCGCTACCGGTGCTCCTCATTCGACGAATAGGGCCGCATGATCAACTTCATGCGGCCCTATCCGTACGGCCAACTCTTCCTGACGCCCCGACACCTGCGGTGCCGGTTGATGAATGCCGCACGGAGCAGTACAATCGGGTACCCGGCGTGACCTGACATGCCGGTGCCGAGTAACCGATGAAAACCTCTCCCGACAGCCGAAACGCCCTTCTGCTCTGCTGTCTCATATTGTTTACCTGCCTGCTCTGTGACCCCTTCGTCGAGATGGGCGTCAACGATGACTGGTCGTACATCAAGACCGCCCAGGACCTCGCGCGAACGGGGCACTTCGTTTATAACGGCTGGGCGGCGGCGATGATCGGCGCACAGGCGATTTGGGGCGCGTTGTTCGCCCTGATCTTCGGCACAGGATCGTTCACGGCAGTGCGACTCTCCGTCATCCCGCTCGCGCTCGGAACGGTCGCCCTGTTCTACGCGCTCTGCCGCCGCTCCGGGGTGCAACCGTCGCCCGCGCTCTTCGGCGCGCTGACGCTCGGTCTGTCTCCCATGTTCGTTCCCTTCGCGGTCACATTCATGACAGAAGTGCCGGGCCTATTTCTAGTAATCCTGTGCGTTTATGCCTACACCCGCGCCGCGGAGGAGCAGGAACACGTCCTGCAAAGCGTGACCAACCCGAACGGCTTCGACAAATGGCTCGCGGTGGCAGTCGTCGCGGGCGTGGCGAGCGGCACGGTGCGGCAGACCGGCTGGATTATCCCGGTGCTGGCGGCGGTTCTTCTGGCCCGCGACGCGTGGGGTTCCGACGCGTCTTCCCCCCGCAAAAACCGCGTGTTAATCACGCACCTGCTCGCGCTCGCGGCGTCGGTCGGGTTCGCGGTGCTGGCCAATGAGTGGTTCTCGCACCAGCCCTACGCGGTACACGAGCAGACCGGCGTCGCGGTGTCCGAGTTTTTGCGCACCGGGCGCGAGCGGTTCGACGGCTGGAAGATACTGCCCGCCGCGGTCGCTTATACACTGGTGCTACTCGCGATGCCCCTGTTCCCCCTGGTCGGCACCGTCTTTCTGCCCCGCAAGCGGCTCAACGTCCCCCTCCTCGGGTTTGCGCTCACCGTCGGCCTTTTGCTTGCTTCCCAGTGGCTGTTTCAGTACCTGCCGCCGCGCCGCATCTTCCCGTGGATACAGAACACGGTCACCGAAACCGAACTGTGGTGGTACCTGATTCCGGGCGACATCAAGCATTTCCCCGTGCTCCTGGCGAAACCGGCGCGGGTGGTGCTTTCCTGCCTCGTCATCGGTCTGACGACGCTTCTGGGGACGGCGGCACTGCTCGACCGAGTCTACTCGCGCATCCGGGCCGAAAAGCCACCCCCGGACGCATCCGCCCCCTTCGCTGCACGCCTGTTCAAACTGTTCGCGCTGGTATATGTCCCGCTCCTGGTCATCAAACTGTTCGTCCCGTACTCGTTCGGGGTGCTGGACCGATACCTCCTGACGCTGGTTCCAGGCCTGATCCTGTGGCTTCTCTGTCGGCGAGATCAGACCCCCGAACCGTCACGGCCCGCCTGTGTAGCGTCGGCATTAATCTTGGCCGTGTTCGCCTATTACAGCATCGGGCGCACCCACGATTGCTTCGCGCAACGTCGGGCGGTCGTGGAACTCGCGGGCCGACTGACACATGTCGGCATCCCGCGCAACCTCGTTTCCGGCGGCTTCGAATACAACGGCTGGACACAGATCGAGGCGGGCGGGTATTACAACGATCCGCGCCTCCTATACCCGGTCGGCGCGTACCATCCCCCGGTAGCGAACGCCAACTTCCACCACACTCCCTTGGGGCAATACTCACCGCGCGTCAAGGGCGTGTTTTTCATCTTCGCGAGTCAATTCCCGGATCTCTCGGACACGGCGACCAGGCCCGTACCCTACGACTGCTGGCTCCCCCCATTCCGGCGCTCGGTCTATCTCCAGACGAGCGACGCGCGGTTCAAAGGGTTCGCCGCCCCGGACGCGCCATGATGGGTGACGTGATAGAGGACAATGCCTCCCTCCCACTGACCTGGTTGCTAGTTCGACGAACCGCTCGTCTAGCTGTTGCTCCAGTTCTTGCTTGGCTACGCTTGTCTTCCGCCGGTTCTTTTGTACGGCCTGACGAACGGCGGCGAGGTCACTCTCCATCTGTAGAATGGCGCACCTCTCGCGCCCTTCGCGCAGAGCCAGCCCTGTGATGCCTTGCTCCTTGTATCGCTTGAGCCAATACAGGTGAAACGGAGTTCCACCGAATTGACCACGACTTCACACCACTCGGCGGCCTCGGCGACTTCTTTGTAGGTGCTGTGTCCGGCTTTGAACAGTATTATCTGACAACGGTAGCGGTAAGTGTCTGTCCTACTCCTAGCATCACGCCGCTCTTCTTCGAGCATGGTGCGCTCGCCGCCAAGAAGGTCAACCCCTTCGATTTCTGCCGTCCCCCACTTAAACATATTTTAGAAAGGACACTTACCTCAATACAGTATCGGGTTACCGCGGACTTGCGAAAACAGGTATTTGTACGTAAGTGCGTGTACCAAAATACATGACATTTAGGATTTACCCGTCGCCGGTGTTTTTCAGAGGAAGCCCCATCAAATAACGGTGGCTCTAAATGTCATGTATTTCGG
>JAYUUO010000136.1:0-38616 GCA_043754515.1 Armatimonadota bacterium | reverse complement strand
AACGGGGGTCGGTGCCAAAACTAGCGGGGGGAAGGCACCGCCGCGCTCGGGGACGGCGACGGGGACGGCGAAACATCCAGCGTCACGAACACGACCTTATCTTTCTTGAAGAAGAATGGGTGGAACAGTTTCGTGACATAGTCGGCGATTGCCGCGCCCCCGGAAAGGAACGCGATGTTGAGCGACACCGCTATCAGCAGGCCAAGCGCGAACCGCCGCCGGTGGGTCTGTGTCTCGGCGGCGGACGGATCGCCCGGATGCGGTCGCTCCTCGAAGTCGGTTTGCGCGGGAATCATACTAATTGTTATACGGCGGATTAAAGCCCGAGGTTTCGGAGCGAGGAACGTACTTTATCGGTCGCCTCCTCAGCGTTCGCGGCGATGTCTTGCGGCGCGAGGATTTCGGCGGCGATGTAGCCCGCATACCCCGCCTTCGTCAGGCCGCGTAGGAACCCCGCGAGATCAATCTCGCCCTCGCCCGGCAGTAGCCGCTCGCCGTCCTTCGCGCCGCTGGGTCTCACCCCTTTCGGCGCATCGTTGATATGGACGTGGACGATTTGCGCGTCGGTCAGCGCGGCGACTTCCGCTTCGCCCGCGCCGGTCGTGTAGCAGTGGTACGAGTCCACCAGCAGTCCGAGGTTGTTCAAACCCGCGCGGGCGATCAGGTCGAGCGTGCCGGGGATGTCATGCACCGTGTCGAACTCGCCCATCGGGTTCGCGCCGTCCACGCGCAGGTGATGCGGCCCGACCCACTCCAGCCCGAACCGGATGCCGTGATCGCCTAAAATTCGGCCCGCCTCGGTGAATCGCTTCGCCGTGCGTTTCAGCCACTCGTCTTGGGGCGCGTCGCCGGCCGGCGGCATCCAGGTCAGGCACCGCGTACAGCCGAGTTCCGCCATCAGCCCCGCCTGTTCCGGTAGCGCGGCCAGCCCCTCCCGAAACTTCGTCTCGTCCGCGTACCGCCATTCGGGGTCGAAGCCGAACGTCGCCAACGCGACGCTCTTCTCCAGCAGGTAGTCGTTCGCCGCCGACACGTCGCCGAGCGCGGTGACCATCTGCTTCGCCGCGCCGACGCCGGTATCAACGCCGCTGAATCCGTGTCGCGCCGCGAGGTCAACGAACTGGACCAGGTTCAGGTTGCCCGCGCTGAGTCGGGCGGGGTTCAGGGAAAGTTTCATAGATCGAGATAAACTCCTTCGCGCAGGTTGGATACACCGCGCCCGCCGCGTTTTCCTGCACGGGTGCGGAACCGACGTCGCCGCTACTACTTACATAAATTGATCGTCCCGCGCGTGAGACGGCAACCGGGCGGGACGCGCATCCCCGTCCTCGTTTGCGTCGCACCCTTCATGAAGTTCAATCCGAGACAGCAGGACGATGATGCAATCGCCCTATCCGAGACGGTGGGCCTATCGTGCGCCAGTCTGGTAAGATATGTCACTGTGGTTAATTCGCCTTCAGGCTGGAAAGGTTGATATTCGGTGAGTAATTATCGCAAACTGTTTTCCCGCTTGTTACTCTCGTTCGTCTTCGTATCACTAATTTATTCGACCGTGGGCGTGGATTGGTGTATAAAACGGTGTGCTCTGAAAGAGTTCGGCTGGCACATCACAAATGTAAAAGTCGAGCGGGTTGAATTCGACGACTTCTCCGTGTTGTATAGCCTTCGGACGAACGATGGCGACATAGATTGCTATCTTGCCCGGTGGAATATATTCTCGGTACCCACACACGTAACTTTCACGCCGGACCCAGATCGGTGCTGATGGCGATTGGGATTACAAGATGATAATGACCAGACTGATGCCAGATGACGTAGCGGCTCGCGTCCACCTCTATCGTGACCGGTGAATCCGTGGGCAACATCGCTCCACGTAGGCAGGGCGCGCATCCATCTCCGCAACGGCCATTGGCGCGTCCCCGCGCGCCCGCCTATCGGGAGCCGTACCCGCGCCGATGTCCAAATCTTACGTCGCGCGGGCGTGCCGGGGCGGCACGGACGGCGAGCATATATCGGGTTAGCAACCTGTGTAGGATGTAGCAGTCCTACCCTAGCTCGCACCGAACACCATCCATCCGGCGCGATGTGCTACAATCCTAGCCATGCAAACTGTTTGGATTTTCGACCCCACCGCCCCCCGCGCGGATGACGCGCTCGCCGCTCCCGCCCCCGCCACGCACGATCTGCTCCCGCGCTGGAGCACGGACGTGTTCTACCCCGCGCTCGATTCGGCGGAGTTCGAGCGGGCGTTCGACGCTCTGATCGCCGAAATCGCCGCGCTCAAAACATTATGGGACGAGAACCATATCGCCGCGCGGGAGCCGAAAGGCCAGCACGCCACCCCGGAGATCGTCGCTACCTACGAGGCGGTGACCGACGCCTACAACACGCTCCTACAAAACTCGCGCCTGGTGAGTGGCTACATCAGCCTGTTCGTGACCACCGATTCGCGCGATGCGACCGCGCAGGCGAAGCGGAGCGAACTGCAAAAGCATTACGTCACCCTCGGCATTTGCGGCACGCGCTACACGGCGTTCCTCGGCTCGATTGACACCGAATCGCTCCTCGCCGCGTCGGAAACGGCGCGGGCGCACGAGTTCTATCTGCGGGAGGCACTCGTCGCGGCGCGGCACCAGATGTCGCCCGCCGAGGAGGAGTTGGCCACACTTCTGTATCCGGTCTCGGGGTCGGCGTGGGCGAAATTGCACGCGGACATTACGTCGCAGATGCAGGTTCCGTACACGAACGTGGCCGGGGAAGCGAATCCGCTTCCGATGAGCATGATCCGCGCGATGGCGACGGACCCGGACCGCGAGACGCGGCGCACGGCTTACGAGGCCGAACTCGCCGCGTGGGAGACCGCCGCCATGCCGCTCGCCGCCGCGCTAAATAGTCTGAAGTACGAAACGGACACGGTGGCAAAGCGGCGCGGCTGGGACTCGCCGCTCGACGTCGCGGCGTTCGGCAACCACATTGACCGCCAGACGCTGGACGCGATGCTGTCCGCCGCCCGCGCGTCGTTCCCGAAGTTCCGCCAGTACCTCAAGGCGAAAGCCGGTGTCATCGCGCCCGGTTCCTCGCTCGCCTGGTATGATCTGTTCGCCCCGGTTGGCGACCCGGACGCGCGGGCCGCGTACCCCTGGGAAGAGGCGGAATCCTTCGTCGCCGAACAGTTCGGCACGTATAGCCCGAAACTGCAGGGGTTCGCGGAGCGCGCCTTCCGCGAGAAGTGGGTGGATGCCGGGCCGCGTCCGGGCAAGCGCGACGGGGCGTTTTGCATGAGCGTACGCGGAAGCGAGTCGCGCATCCTGCATAACTACCGCCCATCCTACGACGGCGTGTCCACGCTCGCGCACGAACTGGGGCACGGTTACCATAACCTTTGCCTCGCGGAGCGGACGGCGTTGCAACACGGGACGCCGATGACGCTCGCGGAAACGGCGAGTATTTTCTGTGAGACCATCGTGAAGGAAGGCGTCATGCGCCGCGCGACGCCCGCCGAGCAACTGGTAATCCTGGAAGCGTCGCTACAGGGGCAGTGCCAGGTGGTGGTGGACATCACGTCGCGGTTCCAGTTCGAGCGCGGCGTGTTCGAGCGGCGGCGCGAGCGCGAGCTATCGGTCGAGGAGTTATGCGCGCTGATGACCGGGGCGCAAAGCGATACATACGGCGACGGCTTGGACGAAACTAAACGGCACCCATTCATGTGGGCGGTCAAAGGTCACTACTACGGCTCGACGTTCTACAACTTCCCGTACATGTTCGGGTTGCTGTTCGGCCTCGGCCTGTACGCGCAATATGAGCGCGAGGGGGAGTCATTCCGCCCGCGCTACGACGAACTGCTCTCGCGCACGGGGATGAGCGACGCGGCGACGCTCGCGGACGGCTTCGGCATCAACATCCGCGACGAGGGGTTCTGGGCGAGTAGCCTGGAACTGATCGGGCGCGACATCGAGCGGTTCGTTTCGCTGACGGCGGTTTGATATTGTCGAGCCGCCTACCAGCGGATCTTGCCGAGCGCGGCGGCGACGACTAGGCCGACGGACACCGCGAACATAACCAGCGAGCCGGTGGCAAAAAGGCCCGGTGCGAACAGCCAGTGCGTGCCGGTAATCAAGAGGGAGAGTGCCGCGCCGACGACGATACTGACGCCGGTGATCCACGCGACCTTGACGCCGCGCTTGTACCCGACCGCGCGCAACACGATCTCGCCGAGGATGCCGCCGATGATCGGCGCGGTGAAGAAGATGTAAAAGCCGATGCGCTGGAGCAGAACGCCCGCGATGGCACCGGACGCGATCCCGGCGACGACGGCGAGCGCGAACCGCTCGGGGCGCACCTGAAACAGGGGCGAGGAGCCGAGATCCGCGCAGTTTTTGCACATCATGCCGACGGGACCGGGTATGAAGCAGTCGGGGCAAATCGGGGTGCCACACCGGGCGCAACTCAGCGCGGTCAGTGTCTTCGGGTGGCGGGCGCAATACACGGTTTCGGTCGGCATGTCGGTTCTCCTCGCGGGGGTTGGTCGCCGTACCCTTTAGGGGGGCGGGAGTACATTTCCTGCCGGATATTCACGGGGTCAGTGTACGGAGTAGAATTATGAGCAACGACTTTTCACCCAGCGTCGCCGGAGGATGGCTCGGCGCGTACTACTACGAGAGCCGCGTCCGCATGCCGGTTCGGTTTGAGGCGACGTTCGCCCGGTCGAACGGCGGCGAAGGGGGCGGCGAGCGTTTCGGCGGCACCATTCTCGATGACGAGGGGGGGGGTGAAGCCGCGGAGGTGTCGCTCGGCGTCCAGCAAGGCACTTTCATCCGCTTCGTGAAGATATACTCGCCGCCCGCGCCGGGAGTGTTCCCGGTGCATTACGTCGGGACTCTGTCGTCGGACGGGCGGCTGATGACCGGCCACTGGAAGATCATGCTCGGCGAGAGCCGCCGCGCCCGCGCCCGCGAAATCGTCGGCACCTGGGAGGCGCGTCGTTCTTGGTCCCCGGCTGAAGACGAAACCGGCGGGGAGAATGCGGCCGGTCAGGAGGCGGGGCAGGAACTCGCCGGGGCGAGGGCGCGGTAGCGGATCACTCGGATTTAGTCACGGCGGCGGGTGCCGGGGTGGCGGGAGCCGGAGCGGAATCGGTCTTGGTGTCCGGCTTCGTCTCGGGCTTCGCGCCCGACTCCGGTTTCGCGCCCGCGTCTGTCTTCGTCTCCGCCGCGGCGGGCGGGGCCTCGTCGTTCTTGCGCTTGCTCGACTCGCCCGAGGACGCGTAGTCGTTGACGTAGAAGCCGCTCCCCTTGAACGAGATTCCGACCGGATACAGTATTTTTTTTACCGGGGCACCGCACTCGACGCACTCGGTTATGGGCGGGTCCGTAATCTTTTGCAGTCGCTCGAACGTGGTTCCACAGGCGGTACAGCGGTATCCGTAGGTTGGCATGGTTTGTCGCAATTCCTCGTTAAATCCGGGGGGATGAATAGCCCTTATCTTAGCAGTCTTTGCCCGCGAGTGCCAGACCCCAGTCGTCGGCTTATCTCGCCCGCGCGACCCGAGCGGGTGAGGGCATGTCTCGCCGGAGACGCCCCTTCAGTCGCGCCCTGACGCGCGGTATAATCATTCCAATCATGTCCTTTTTTTCCCGATCATCCGACGCACAGATGGAACTCATCGAACACCTCGCCGAGCTACGCACCCGCATCTTCCGATCCCTGCTGTACCTGATCGTCGGCATGACCCTGTGCTACAACCTGTTCGACACGATCTACGCGTTCTTCTCGTACCCCTTGCAACCGATTCTCGCCCACCTCGACTCGCGAATGATGTTCACGAACATCGCCGACGGGTTCCTGCTGAAGATGCAGATCGCGTTTATCGCCGGGATCACGGTCGCGTTCCCGTTCATCACGCTCGAGTTGTGGGGCTTTGTCGAGCCGGCATTAACCCCCGAGGAACGCAAGCCCGTACAGTTCCTCGCGCCATTCTCGGTGCTCCTCTTCCTCGCGGGTACCGCCACCGCCTATGCCGCGTTGCCCGCCTGCTACGGGTGGATGGCGGGTTTTCTGACCGGGGTCCCGGATGTCGTCCTGTATCAGGACCCGAAGTCGTACATTTTGCTGACCGCGAAGATCATGCTGGCGTTCGGGATCGGCTTCGAGTTACCCGTTCTGCTCCTGTTCCTCGCCCGGATCGGCATCATCAACGCCGGGTTAATGACCAAATATTGGCGACAGGCGACCGTGGGGATCTTCTTCGCCGCGATGGTGCTCACGCCCTCGAACGATCCGCTCACGATGCTGATGATGGCAATACCGATGGCGGGCTTGTACATTCTGTCCATCGGGCTGGTACGCGCCTACGAGCCGAAGGAGGGCCGAGAGACTGCGCCCATTTCCTCGCTCATCTGGGCGTCGTCCGCCCCGCTCGCGATCCTCGCGGCGGCTTCCTTCTGGCTGTGGCACACACATGCGTTCGAGGCACACCCGATGCCACCTCGCGGTACCGCGCAGGTACAAAAGCAGGTCGAGGAGTCGCAGAAACAGACCAAAAAGTCTCTAGATGAAGTGCAGTCCCGATTCGGCGAAGTAATAACGCGGTTGGACGCGCTGGAGAAGCGGGCAGACGTGCTAGAAAAAGAGAACGCCGCGATGAAAGACGAGATCGAGCAGATGAAGGCGAAGCAGCCCTTCCCGTCGCCCGCGCCGAGCCATGGCCCCACCGAACCGTCCCCCGACGCGCCGAGCCGGACCGAGTTTCCCGGCGTCCCGCTGACACAGGACAGCCCAGCTCCAGGAACCGCGCAATGATCATGGACGGCATACGGGTCGTCACCGAAACGGGCGTGATCCAAGGCTCGGTGGTCGTCGAAGCGGGACGGTTCGTGAGCATCACTGATCGCGGCGCGTCCGGGTCCGCGGGCCTGACGCTCCTGCCGGGGTTTATTGACATCCATATTCACGGCGGCGGGGGATGCGACACGATGGACGCGACCCCCGACGCCCTGCGAACTATCTGCCGGACGCACGCCCAGCACGGCACTACGGGGCTACTCCTGACCACGATGACGCAGAGCCGCGCCCGGATCACCGACGCGCTCGCGGCGGCAACGGCGGCCTGTGAAGCGGGGGACACGTTTTGCCCCGACGGAGCCTCGGTGCTAGGCATCCATCTGGAAGGACCGTACCTGTCGGCGAAGCGACCGGGGGCGCAGCCGCGCGAGTTCGTGCGGCCGTACGACGCGGAAGAGTTCGCGAACTGGCTCGCGGTCTCCAGGAACGCCCTCCGACTGATCACGCTCGCGCCCGAGGAACCGGGCGCGACGACGCTCGCGGCACTCTGCAAGGAACGCGGGATCGTGGTGTCGTTCGGGCACACGGACGCCACGGCGGAACAGACGTATGTCGCGCTAAACGCGCTCGGCACCGCGCACGCGACCCATCTCTTTAACGCTATGCCGCCGCTCCATCACCGAAATCCCGGCGTACTCGGGGTCGCGCTTTCGGACCCGCGCGTGCGGTGCGAGATGATCACCGACGGCCACCATGTCGCCCCGGAGATCGCCCGCCTCACGCTCGCGGCAAAGGGGGATCGCGACGTGATCCTGATCACGGACGCCATGGCGGGCACGGGCGCGCCCGACGGCTTGTACGATCTGGGCGGGAGTGCCGTCACCGTCAAGGACGGCAAGGCGGTTCTCGCGGACGGCACGCTCGCCGGGTCGGTGCTGACGATGGCACAGGCGGCACGGAACGTGCGCGAATGGACTGGTTGGGGTTGGGACAGCCTCGCGCGGCTTACCGCGACCAACGCGGCGGACGCCCTGAATCTTCCGAACAAGGGCCGGGTCGCGCCGGGAGCCGACGCGGACTTTGTGCTTGTCGGGGACGACCTGACGATCCACTCGACATATGTCGGCGGCCTGTGCGTCTACCAGCACGGCTGGCCACGCCGCGCTCAGCACGGCTAAACCTCCGCGCTAAGCGCGGTCTTCGCCAGCAACAGTGCCAGCAAAAACTCCTCCACATGTGGCTCGCTCTCCCTCTGCCCGCGCCGATGCGCGATGGCACCGAGCACCGAAGCGGCGCGGCGCGGCGCGGCCCCGACCGGCGCGGTGTGTAACGCGCCGAGCCGCGCCATCGCCTGAACCGCCGTGTTGTAGCTACCGCCCACGTAGGCTTCCACCGCCGCGTTCACGAAAGGCGTATCGGTATCGCCGTCCATCTTGTGGAGCAGGCGGCGGATCTCATCGGCCATCTTATTCACGGCGGCGTCGCGCGCCATCTCG
Source organism: Armatimonadota bacterium (assembly GCA_043754515.1). GTDB lineage: Bacteria > Armatimonadota > Armatimonadia > Armatimonadales > Armatimonadaceae > JACMIU01. Next base: position 30,340 of record JAYUUO010000136.1, on the reverse strand, counting down.
TTCAGGCCCAGGTACGGATAAAAGTCGCCTTCGCTCAATCCCATTTCGGCGACCGCCGCGAGTGTCTGCTTATACGCAAGCCCGGTCATGTCGGCGCGATCCAGCGCGGCGAGCAGAGCCACCGTGCGCGTCTCATGGAGCGAGGCGATGTCGGTGTCCGCGCCCACGCCGCCGAACCGGGACAGCGCGAACGCGAGGCGCGACGCGACGGCGGGGTCGGCTTCCGTGGCGAGCCGCGATAGGAGCGATACCGCCGTTTCGGGGGTCGCGCCCGTGACCGCGACGTCGCGCAGGGCGCGGGCGACGGCGAACCGGATACCGCGCGGCATTTTCGGCGCGAGGAGCGGCAACAGGTAATCACGAACCAGGGCGCGCGTTTCGTCGGGCGATAGTCTCGGGGCGAGCGCGGACACCGCGACGCAGGCTGCCTCGCACGCGGTCGGGTGGCTCAAATCCAACGCCCCGATGACGACCGGCAAGGAGAGCGGGTCGCCGATCCGGGCGATCGCTTTCAGGGCGGCGACACGCACTTCGGCGTCCTCGCCGCACGCCGCCGCGTTCAGCGCGGGCGTCGCCTGCCTGTCGCCGATGCGCCCGAGTGCCTCGGCGGCGAGCGACGCGACCCCGGCCACCGGGTCGGTCAGCTTGGCCGCGAGCGCGGGGATGGCGCGGGCGTCGGCGATCTCGCCCAGGGCGCGGACCGCGCCGTCTCTTACCGCCTGCGAAACGTCATCGAGGGCGACGACCAGTTCCTCGACCGCGAGCGGCGAGCGCAGTTCCGCCAGTTGCTCGATGGCGTGCTCGCGCGTCGCCTCGCCGGCCGGCCGAGACAATTCACGCAGTCGCAAAAAAGACGCGAGAGGGCGTGCCGACGTGATCTGATCGAGAACGTAGCGCGTCGAGCGTCCATCCTGCTCGAACACCCGCGACAGGAGGAAAACACACCCGATCCGGATCAGCGCGGTGACTAAAAACAGGATCTTGTAGTTATTGAGAGACAGAAATCCCGCCGAGAAAACGATCGGCTTCAGTAGTTCCATGGCCACCCCGCCCAGCACGGGCGCGACGCCACCCACGATGCCGGTGATCGCCGAGAACACCGCGACATAGGTAGAGCGGGCGGCGGGAGGAGCCGTCGCGAGGAGTAGGTTGAACTGTGCGAGTCCCACTCCCGCCCAGGCGACGCCCGCGACCAAGTTGAGTGCGATGATGATCCCGACGTTGTAGGCGAACGCGCCCCGGACCGTCAGGCACCACATCACGGGCGCGACAACAGTCGCCATCGTCGCCAGTTGCAGGAGCGGGCGCGAGCCGAACTTGTCGGATAGGTAGCCCCAGATCTGCGTCGTCGCCAGCCCCGCTGCGCTCGCGACCGCACCGAGTATCTGCACCGTGAGGTATGGCATGTTCAGCGCGCCGCGATCCAGTTGCCACGCGATAAAGAACTGGCCGGCCAGCGTCTGCGAGATCACGATAACGGCGGAGTAGGTGATGAAGGCGCGGAAGTTCGGGTCGGCGAGCGGCGCGGACAACGCCTTGAACGGGTTCACGCGCTCCGGGGTCGGGGCGGCACGCGGCTGTTCGGGCTGGCGCAGGAGCATCAGGAACGACGCGAACGCCGCGACGCAGGCGACCGCGAACAGCGCGGCGAACCCGATCCGCTCGTCGAAGCGGTGGTACTTGACCACGAGATCCAGGAACGCGCCCGCCGGGAGCGGGATTAGCACCGTCACGATGCCCGCGACCATGTTCCGCTGGCCGAAGTATCGCCCCCGGAAGTCCGTCGGCACCAGGTCACTCATCCAAGCGGTCCATGCCGGGGTGATGATGGTCAACAGCGCGGACGACACCGTGAGCAGGATTACGAACGCCCAGACGCGGACCGACTCCGGGAGCAGGAACGGGATGGCGAGGATCAGGAGCCAGACCAAGCGACCAGTGATGGCACTGAAGGCGACGAAGTTGCGACGGCTGGAGAGGCGGTCCGAATACAAAGCCGCCGGGATTTGCAGTAGCCCGACGGCGGCGGGAAGCCCCGCGAGCAAACCCAGTACGAAGTCGCTCGCGCCCAGGTACCGCGCAAACCCGATCTGGAACGCGCCGGTAGTCAGCGCGACCCAAACGGTCGCATACATGCCGTCAAGCGTCGAAACGCGTAGACCGCGCAGTACTTCCAAACGCGTAAGAACCGCGCCGGTTTTATCATCCACCATGGTGAGAACGCGGGCGGGGTTCGGGCGGCCATCCATCACCCGAACCTCGCCCGCTAGCGACCTAATCTTCCGGGCGTGAACCGGGGGTCATTCCCTTGTCGGAGGCGAGACCCCACACTTTGATGTTCATATCCGACTCGACGCGGATCTGGCACGACAGGCGATATTTTTCGATCATGTCGGGGGTCTCCAACGCTTCGCGCTCCTCTACCCCCATCGGCGATACGATGCCCGAAACTACTTCGACGCGGCAGGTGGTGCAACGGGCGATGCCGCCGCAACGGTGCAGGATATCAACCCCACCGTCTTCGAGCGCGAGAACCAGTTTTTTGCCGACGGGGGCTTCCAGCGACTTCCCGCCGTCCACGGTAATCTGTGGCATAGATAACAATTCCTCCAAACAGTTGGTGTGTGCTACAGTTCGAGAAGGGGGCGGCAGGTTCCTGCGTGCCCGCCATGCTACACGCTGATCTTGCCGAGTTCTTTGCCGACGCTACCGAGTAGTTCCGCGATGTCGCCGTAAGCGGCGGCGTTCTCGTGGAGCGTGCGCACCGCCTCCTCCGCGTCGTCCAAGGTGCGTGCCCCGATCAGGCTCAAGAGGTGGTCACGTTGCGTAGTTGCCTTGCGGACGCTGTCGGCCTGGGCGGCGAGGCGCATCTGTAGTGACTCGGTTTCGACGCGGAGGGCGGCACTGGAACGCTCCGCGTCGCGCAACTGGTCGAGGGCGGAATCGGAGGACAGGTCGTCGCCGAAGCGGGCACTGACCCGCTCGTTTTCGAGCCGCATCTGGTCGTGCCGCGACTCGAACGACTTGATGGCCTCGCGCAGGGCGCGCACTTCTTTAACGACTTCGAGCGGGTCCGTCGTGCCGAGAGCCTGGCCGAGTACTTCGCGGTAGATCTCCTCCATCCGCGCCTGCGCCTCAAGGCCGATCACCGACGAACTGGCTTTGCGGAAGCGGGCCGCTATCTCCGTCTCCGACACCGCCTCCCCGAACGCCTTGCGGAGCGATTCCTGCCCGAGGCGCAACTCGATCAGTTCCGCCTCCTGGGACACGACGCACTCAGAAAGCGTCTCAATGGTGGAAAGTAGGTTGCCGATTTTGCCACGGACTTCCGCCGGGCCGGGTATCAAGTAACCGCTCATTGAGGGCGTCTCGTTCACCTCGTCCGCGACGACGGCGGACAGAAAGGCGTCCACCTTCTCGACCGCGCGGGCCGAGAGACACGGCTCCATCGTCCCGAGTAGCGCGGCTACCAGGCCGGCGCGAAGGGGCAGGGATTTGTCGAGCGGATTCATCGCCAGATGGTGACCCAGTCGGCTGTTCAGCTCGAACCAGAACGCCTTGAGGCGGATGAAGGCGAGGAGCGCGGTGCTCTGAAACTCGACCGGATCGGCGATGTCCCGCAACTCTTCGACCACCCGGTCGCGCACGGTGCCGATGAAGTGCCGCGCCGACATGATCTCCTCGTCCGAGGCGGAATCCCATTCGTCAATGATCGAGTTCCAGGCGGATTCCATCTCGATGCCGGTGAGGGCGTCGAGGAAGGCTTCGGGGGACGGGTCGGTGGCGTCGGTTTGTACTAACATATATTTCGGCGGAAGAGGGGATGCGCGTCAGGATAATATTACCGCGCGACATTTCGCGGGCGTGTGCTATGACAGTGCCGCCGCGCCACAAGTTCCCACTTGAGTCGCGCCGCTACCCGACGCTGACTATCTTGAACCGGCTCTGGCCGCCCGGCGTGACGACCGTAATCGTTTCGCCGACCTTGCGCCCCATGAGTCCGACCCCGACCGGCGACGAGACCGAGATGTGATCGGCGGAGGTCGCGTTCCCCGAACTACCGACCAGTGTGTAAACCAACTCCTCGTCGAAGTCGAGGTCATAAACGGTGACCTTCGAGCCGAGTCCGACCACGCCCGACCCGGCGACGGCCTCGTCCACCACGGTGGCGCGATCAAGTAGGGCTTCGATGTCTTTCATGCGACCGCCGATGAACCCCTGTTGCCGTTTCGAGTCCTGGTAGTCGAAGTTCTCCGACAGGTCTCCGAGGTCGCGGGCTTCGCGGATGCGTTCGGCGAGCGCGGGCATCTCCACGCTCCGCAACTGCGTAAGTTCTTCTTCGAGTTTGCGCCGATCGGAGGCGGTGATTTGAAATTCGCTGGGCATTCTTGTTAAACGGGTACCGGGGTTGAAATACGAACAGGAAACGCCCCGCGAGATACCGCGCGGGGCGTTCGACATTTTAGGAAAAATTATACCGACCCCACGCGCCACGCGCAACCCGACGCGCGACCCGCGCCAGAGCGATTGTATTCCGAACGTCCGCGTGACCGGCGGCGGCGGGTATCCTGTTGCCGTGTTATGTGCTACCCGACAGATGAATGACGCAGTCGCCCGAGCGCGACGGATTGACAAAACAGGCCAGGGGAAGTAGTATACTGGAGGTGAAACCGTCGGCGAAGGGCGGGGGGGCGGGGTTCCGTTGCCCGAGTTTGTGAAAAAAGTCGCAAAGATTTAGAAAGCGTTATACGCATGAGCGAACAGCCGCAACTTCTTTACAAGAACCGTTATGTACCGGGCATCAAGTTCCTGGACACCTATGTCGCGCACGGCGGCTACACGTCGTTCAAGAAAGCCCTCGCGATGGAGCCGGACGCTGTGATCAACGAGATCAAGGTGTCGGGGCTACGCGGGCGCGGCGGGGCGGGCTTCCCGACGCACATCAAATGGTCCGCCGTCCCGAAGAACCGGGACGCGGAGCATTACCTGGTGATCAACGCGGATGAGGGCGAGCCGGGCACCGCCAAGGACCGCGACCTGATGAACTTCCTGCCGCACCTGCTGATCGAGGGGTGCCTCGCATCCATGGTCGCCCTGCGGTCGTCGAAGTGCTACATCTACATCAGGGGCGAGTATATCGCGCCCTGGAAGGCGGTCCAGCACGCGATCAACGAGGCGTACAAGGCGGGCTACTGCGGAAAGAACGTGCTCGGGTCGGGCCTGGACTTCGACATCTACACGCACCTGGGCGCGGGTTCGTACGAGTGCGGCGAAGAGTCGGCGTTGATGTCAAGCCTGATGGGCGAGCGCGGGATGCCGCGCCTCAAGCCCCCGGCGGCCCCGCTCCCGATGATCAGTGGCGTGTGGCAACGCCCGACCGTGGTGAACAACGTGGAAACGATCTCGACCGTGGTGCCGATTCTGGAGATGGGCGGCGAGGCGTACAGCAAGATCGGCTACGGCTCGCCCCGCTCGCGCGGCACGAAACTGTTCTCGATCTCGGGGCACGTCAACAAGCCGGGCGTGTACGAGATCGTGCTCGGCACGCCGTTCCGCGAAGTGCTGGAGATAGCGGGCGGCGTTACGGGCGGTCTGGAGAATATGAAGACCTACATACCCGGCGGCTCCTCAATGGGCTTCGCGCCGCCCGAGCCGCTCGATTACCCGTTCGACTACGAAGGGATACCGGCCAGCACGAAAACACTCGGGCTGGGGTCGGGCGGCCTGATTATTTTCGATAAGACGACGCAGATCGTGCCGATCACGCGGCGGCTCGTGGACTTTTACCACCACGAATCGTGCGGCAAGTGTACGCCGTGCCGCGAAGGGCTGAACTGGCTGAGCAAGATCTACGCCCGGATCGTCGAGGGCGGCGGGCGCGAGGCGGACCTAGATCTGATCTGGGACATCTGCGACAACATCCGTGGCAAGTCGTTCTGTGCATTGGGCGAGGGCGCGATCTGGCCCGTGATGACGAGTCTGACGCTGTTCCGCGACGAGTACCTGGCTTATATTCGGACAGGCAAAGATCTGGTGATGGGGTAGCCGCGCGGGGCGGTGAGGTGTCTGTTCGGTACCTTATTTCAGGGGTGTCACAAATGGTAGCGGCAACAACAATCGAGCAGGACGCGGAGAAATGGCGCGACATGATCTTCGGGATGTCCGAGGAGCAGGCTAAGGACGCCGAAGCACCAGATCGAGTGAATGAAGTCCGAGATGAAGTGGCTGAACTCGCAGATTGACGCCAGCAAAAAGGGAGCGAAGATCTACGCCGCCGGGACGCGGGTCGCATTGAACCGTCTGAAGTCCGATTTAGGACTGGCGTAAATGTTCAAAGACTAGTTCGAGTTTACACAACAGTTGTTTCGATTGACAGCGGATATGGAGGAGTCGAAGCGAAGTATCGTCGATCTGCAAAAAGAGATTCGGGATTTGACGCTCGCGATGCAATCACTCCGAACAAAGGTAGAATCGAATGACCGTGAGTCACGGCTCCGCGAGGAAAACCTCTTGTCGCGAGTTCAAAACGCGCTACTGCAAGCGGAGCGTCCCTCGCTTGTGTCGCCTACGAAGCAGATAGAGGGCGATACGGCCCGTGCGGGAGGCGATTGGGCGTGTCAGAGACTGCGACGATAATGGACGAACGGGTTGCCCGCATCGAGCAGATGCTACAACCGTTTTTCGGAACGCCGGATGTGAGTACATCCGCGGGAAGCCCGAACGATGTTTTAGCAAAGACAGACGCGACATTCGCTGAGATTGATCGTGTCCGAGCGTCCATCGCCGAGAGCCGCGAAATCGCCCGGCTGTCGGCGGAAGCGATGCGCGCGAACCTCGTTCAAATTGACGCGGTTCTGGCACGTTTAAGATAGCCGATGGCGACGTGACTCCGAACCAATCACCGCTAGCACCAGCGAATAGAAACTAAACAATAACCGTGGCACGAAAAATCAAGAACGACGACAACGGCGAGATTCGTGGGGCGCAGACGAACCCCATGGAACCCGCGAACGCTTCCGGTGCGGCGTCGCCCGCGCAGATGACCATCGCCGAAAACTCGGCGCGACAGGGTAACACCAACCCGACCAACACGCCCGGCGGCGCGGCCACTCTCGAGGCGGCGGCGAAAGAGGCGGGTAAGGAGGCGGCGCAACCGGCGGCGTCCTCGACGCAGGCAGGCGGCGGCGCGGTGAACACGGCCGATGCGGGCGCGGCGGCGACCACGGGCACAAACGCTCCCCGCGACAAGGCACCGCTCGAAAAGCAGGACGCCAAAACCGTCGAGTCGCAACACGCGCAGGCGGCGGCGGCGGGCGTGGAACTGTTCAACGTCACCGTGGACGGCGTGAAGGTGCAGGTCCCGAAGGGCACCCTCGCCATCGAAGCGTGCTTCCGCGCCGGTGCCGACGTGCCGTACTTCTGCTACCACCCGCGCCTGACCTCGGTCGGGGCGTGCCGGATGTGTATCGTATCCATCGAACTCGAGCAGTTCGGGGCGCGGCGCGCAGCGAACCTGGCGTCCTGTACTATTCCCATCGCGCAGGATAACGTCGTCATACAGACGCAAACGGCGGACGTCAAGAAGGCGCAGAACGGCATCCTGGAGTTCCTGCTGGCGAACCACCCGCTCGACTGCCCGGTCTGCGACCGGGGCGGCGAGTGCCCGCTCCAGAATATGACCGTGACCTACGGCCCGCCGGTGTCGCGCTTCATTGAGGAGAAGCGGCACTATATCAAGGCGTTGCCCCTTTCCGACTATGTGATTCTGGATCGCGAGCGGTGCATCCAGTGCATGCGCTGTACCCGGTTCACCGAGGAGATCGCGGGCGACGGGCAACTGACGTTGATCAACCGCGGGGCGAACACGGAGATCGGGACGTTCTACGGCCAGGAGTTCACGTCGAACTTTTCCGGCAACGTGATCGAGATTTGTCCGGTCGGCGCGCTGACGTCGCGCACGTACCGGTTCGCCGGTCGCCCGTGGGAGGTCAAGTCCACCGACTCGATCTGCGCGGCGTGCGGCAACGGGTGTAACGTCGCGGTGCAGACCCGCCTCGGCGAGATGGTGCGCGTGAACGCCCGCACGAACGAGGACATTAACGAGGAGTGGTCGTGCGACCGGGGTAAGTTCGGCCAGTATTACGTTAACGACCCGAACCGCCTGACCAAGCCGCTGACCAAGACCGCGTCCGGCTTCGAGGAGATCACGTGGGATGAGGCCCTGCGCCTCGTCGCGGACAAGATCACGCGGGTCAAGGCGGAGTTCGGCGCGGACGCTATCGCGGCACTCGGCTCGGCCACGGCGACACTTGAGGAAAACTACCTGCTCTCGCGCCTGATGCGGGCGCAGATCGGCACGAACAACATTGACCACCGGCTCTCGTCGTATCCGCTGATCCCGATGCAGACCGGCATCGCCGACATCGAGAACTTCCCAGTGATCGCGTCGGTCGGCTTCGGCGCGCTCGATTTCGACCAGCCTATCGTCTTCCTGCGCGTCAACAAAGCCGTCAGCAAGAAGCAGGCCACCTGGTACAAGTCCGATACGGTGGACACCGATATAGAGACCGCTTTCCGCGCGGCGGGTGCGGGCGCGGTGCTACTCCTCGCGCATTCCGTGCCGCAGGCGCAGGTCGCGCTTGCCGTCGCGCTGTGCCGGAAGACGGGCGCGAAACTGAACATCCTGCTCCCCGACGCCAACTCGTGGGGCGCGGCGCGGGCGGGCGCGATGCCGGACCTGCTTCCGGGCGGGCTGCCCGTGAGCGATATTCGGGCGCGCGAGCATTTAGCGCGGTTTTGGAACGCCCCGCTCCCGGAGCGGGCGGGCGGCACAACCATGGAGTTCTTGACGGGCGCGGCGGCGGGCACCGTGCGGATGCTCTATATTATGGGGAGCGACCCCGTGGCGAAATATATGGACCCGGCCCTTGTAGGGCGGGCGTTCGATGCCGCGCCGTTCGTGGTCGTGTCGGATATGTTCCTGACGGAGACGGCGAAGCGCGCCGACATCGTGCTCCCCGCGTCGTCGTTCGCGGAGAAGGACGGCACGTTCGTGAACATCGAAGGGCGCGAACAGAAAATCCGCGAGGCGATCCGCCCGCGCGGCGAGTCGCGCCCGGACTGGCGTATTTTGGCGGACCTGATGGCGCGGCTCGGAACGCCAGTGCCGTATTTCAGCGCGCGCGATATTTATCGCGAATACACGCGTACGCTCCCGAAGTAACCTATGGATTTTGTAAACAGCGATATTTGGCGGCAACTTTTCGTCCTGCCCAGCAACGACATCTCGTGGAGCGCGGAGGTGGTTCGCTCCGTGCTACGCCTCGTCATCGGCGTGCTCGGCGCGCTCGGATCGGTCCCGTTCCTGGTCTGGGGCGAGCGGCGGCTACTCGCGCTGGCGCAGGGCCGACTCGGTCCGAACCGCGTCGGGCCGTTCGGTTTGCTCCAACCGTTCGCGGACGCGCTGAAACTGATGCTGAAAGAGGACATCACGCCGACTAACGTTGACAAGACGCTCTACTACATCGCGCCGATTGTCGCGCTGGTTCCGGTCATTATGGCGGTGACGGTGCTTCCTTGGAACTCGTCGCCGGACTGGGGCATGATCGCGCCGGGCTTGAATATCGGCGTCCTGTTCGTGCTGGCGGTCGCCTCCATTGAGGTATACGGCGTGATTCTCGCGGGCTGGTCCTCCAATAACAAATATTCGCTCCTCGGCGGGTTGCGGGCGGCGTCGCAGGTGATCTCCTACGAATTGGGTCTGGGTCTCGCGGTGATCTGCGTGGTGCTGATGACTGGCTCGCTCGACACGCAACAGATAGTGCATGGCTACGTGACGAATGCCGCCGGTGCCCATGTCACGCCGCGCGTCGGGGATGAACTTATCAACGGGCAAGGGGTGATGGTGGTCAAGCAGTTCGCGGCGTCGCGGTACACGATGTACGAGCACGCGGCTAGCTCGGGGTTCTGGGACTGGAACTTCTTGCGCCTGTTCCCATTCGGCTTCATCGCGTCTTTCGTGTTCATGGTGTCAATGATCGCCGAAACGAACCGCGCCCCATTCGACCTGCCAGAAGCGGAGACGGAACTGGTCGCGGGTTTTCACACCGAGTACTCGTCGTTCAAGTTCGCCATGTTCTTCATGGGCGAGTATGCGAACATGCTTGTCGTATCGGCGGTCTGCGTCACGCTGTTCTTCGGCGGCTACCTCGCGCCGTTCGGGTTTCTGTCGCAGATCCCGGCGGGGGCGGCGGGCGGCCTGATCCCGGACTGGGCGGTGAACTTCGCCAACCATTCGCTGGTCGCGCCGTTCTGGTTCGTGTCGAAACTGATAATACTGATCGGGTTCTTTATCCTGGTGCGGGCCTCGTACCCGCGCCTGCGCTACGATATGCTGATGCGCTTCGGCTGGAAGTTCCTGCTCCCGACGGCGTTAGTGAATGTGTTCCTGATCGCGCTCTCCATGGCGTTGCAGGAGGCACTCGACCCCGCGCGACCGGGCACGGCGGCGAACCCGCTGTTGCGTCTCGCGGCGCATCTGATCGCGGTCGGGGTAGGGGCGTTCATAGTGCTACTGGTATTCCTCGGCGTAAAGGCCGGGTACGACGAGCGTAACAAGGACGAGGTCGCCCCACCGCTACCGGGGAACGGCGCGCTCGCGATCACCGAGGCGTTCTACAACGATCGCCCCGCGCCGATCCGCCGTCCGACCACGATCACGGCGACGCCTTCGGGGGTCCCGGCGGCGGAGGCGTAGCCTTTTCGAGACCTCACCACGCAAATAGAAGAACAAACTTATGGCTGATTTTTGGGCGGATGTTAAACAAATAGCGAAAGAAGTCGTCGCGCCGTTCAAGGGCTTGATGACCGTCACCGCGAAACTGGCGGAAGAGAAGACCGTTATCTCCTACCCCGAGTTCCGTCGTCCGATGGGCGTCCGCGCCCGCTGGCGGCACGTGCTCAACCGGTACGACAACGGCATGGAGAAGTGCATCGGCTGCTCGCTCTGCGCCGGTGCGTGCCCAGCGAACGCGATTCTGGTCGTCGCGGACGAGAACACCGAGGCGGCGCGGTTCTCGCCGGGCGAGCGGTACGCCGTGCGCTACGAGATCAACATGATCCGGTGCATCTACTGTGGGTTCTGCGCGGAGGCGTGCCCGACCGGCGCGGTGCAGTTGAAAGACCAGTTCGAGCTGTCTGAAGATAACCGTGCCGCGCTGATATACACGAAAGAAATGCTCCTCGTGCCCGATCCGAACCGCGAGCGGGTAGACTGATCCCGGTTGACAAACCGGCACACACCGATTACACTCTGACGTTGGGGCGGACACATCCGCCCCGTTAAGGACACCCGCACAACCGTTATGCCGTTACTGGAACTCATACAAGCGTTCCTCGCGCCGCAAGTCCTCCTGTTCCTGCTCTTCGGGACGGGGGCACTGGTGACCGCGCTGATCATGCTCCTGCACCCGAACCCGATCCGTTCCGCGCTCTTTCTCGTGCTGAACCTGTTTTGCGTCGCGGTGTTGTACCTGCTCCTGAACGCCTACTTTCTGGCGGCGGTGCAGGTCGTGGTGTACGCTGGGGCGATCATGGTGCTATTCCTGTTCGTGATCATGCTCCTGAATCTCGGCACTCCCGATCGCACCGTGGACCGCCTGCGCCTGCAAACGCCGTTCGCCGCTGTCGCCGGACTCGTGCTCGCGGGGGCGGTGGGGCTGACGCTGGTGCGCACCATGCCGCTCCCGGTGCTCGACAAGGACGGCAACGTGCCGGTCGTGAGAACGGGGCGCGGCCCGCGCGTCGCCAGCCGCTCCCTCGGCGTCGCGAATGCGTCGGGAGCGGTCTCTGCGGCGACCGGCGGCGCCGAGCCGCCCGGCGGCGTTGACGAAGGCGCGGTGATACCGCCGCGAGTCGGTACGGGAGGGGCGGCGACCGGAGTCGAGGCCGCGGGTCCGACCGTGGAAGGCGCCGCGCGACTCGCGCCCCGGACGGTTCCGGTGTCGGAGCAAGGGACGGTCGCGGGGATCGGGCAATCGCTGTACAACGCCAAAATGCCGTACCTGTTCGCATTCGAGGTGACCAGCATTCTACTCCTGATCGCGACCATCGGTTCGGTGGTGCTCGCACAACGCAAAACGCCCGCCGAGAAATCGCTCGACGCGGGGGAGATCGCCTGATGAACCCGCAAGCGGCGCAGAGCACGGCGAACCTGACCGTGACGAACCTCATCCCCGTGAACGGCCAGATTCCGCTCGCGTGGTTTCTGATCCTCTCGATCCTGCTGTTCACCATCGGCGCGGTCGGCGTGCTGATCAAGCGCAACCCAATCGTGATCTTTATGTGCGTCGAAATGATGCTGAACGCCGTGAACCTGTCCTTCATTTCGTTCGGTCGCTACCTCGGCGATCCGGGCGGCCAGATGTTCACGATCTTCGTGATGGCGGTCGCGGCGGCGGAAGTCGCGGTCGGACTCGGCATATTGCTTTCTATTTTCCGGTCGCGCGAGGACATCAACGTGGACGAAGTGAGCCTTCTCAAAGGATGAACACGAACCCCCTTCTCTGGGCGATCCCCGCCCTGCCGCTCGCAGGCTTCTTGTTGAACGCCTTTTTCGGGGCCGGATTCGTGAAATCGCCTAAGCCAGTGATCGAGACCGAGGACGAACAGACGTCCACGCGGCTCGCTGACCCGCACCGCTACGAGATAGAGCCAGAGCACGACCCAGAGCACGGCGAAGCCGATGGGCACGCCGACAAACACGGTCACGCGCACGATCAGTTCCCACTGGACAAAGGCGGCATGGGCATCGTCGGGGGACTGGCGACGGCGATGGTCTTCCTCGCGTTCGTGCTGTCCGTGCTGGTCGCACTGCCGTTCTTCAGCGGCGCGAAAGAAGTGGTGTTCTCGCCCGCCTTTCAGTGGATGAGCATCCCCGCCGTCGGCGGCTTCCCCGGCCTGGACGTGCAGTTCCGGCTCGCGGCGGACTCGCTAACCGCGCTAATGCTACTAATCATCACCGGCATCGGCTCTCTGATCCACCTGTACTCAATGGGATACATGGCGAACGACCGGGGGTACGCGCGCTACTTCGGCTACCTCAACCTGTTCATCTTTTTCATGCTCCTGCTCGTGATGGGGAGTAACCTGCTCGTGACGTTCGTCGGGTGGGAAGGCGTCGGCCTCGCGTCGTACCTGCTAATCGGCTACTGGGCGGACCGCAAGTCGGCGACGGACGCGGGCAAGAAGGCGTTCATCGTGAACCGCGTGGGTGACGCGGCGTTTCTGGTCGCGCTGTTCCTGCTGTACAAGTATTTCGGCACGTTCGAGCTGTTCGGCGACGGTGGCATTCTGACACGGGCATCGGCAGGTGACTTCCCGTCGGGCTACCTGGGCGGCGCGCTCGCGGCGGGCGCGTTCGTGCCGTTCCTAATGTTCCTCGGCGCAACCGGCAAATCGGCGCAGATCCCGCTGTACGTCTGGCTCCCGGACGCGATGGAAGGGCCGACGCCGGTCTCCGCGCTGATCCACGCCGCGACGATGGTGACGGGCGGCGTGTTCCTGCTCTCGCGCTCGCACGCCCTGCTACTCGCCCCCGGCGCGGAGTGGGTGATGACGGTGATCGCGGTTGTCGGCATTACCACGGCGTTTCTGGCGGCAACCATCGCGCTCGCGCAGAACGACATCAAAAAGGTACTGGCGTACTCGACCGTGTCGCAACTCGGGTATATGTTCCTGGCGGTCGGGGTCGGCGCGTTCGGCTCGGCCATGTTCCACGTCATGACGCACGCGTTCTTCAAAGCGTTGCTGTTCCTGGGTGCCGGCTCCGTAATCCACGCGATGGGCGGCGAGCAGGACATGCGGCGTATGGGCGGCCTGTGGAACAAGATCCCGACTACGGCGCGGACGATGGCCATCGGGACACTGGCCATCGCGGGCATCCCGCCGCTCGCCGGTTTCTTTTCCAAAGACGAGATACTCGCGGCGGCGTTCGGGACCATGGGCGGGCCGATTCTGTGGGCGACGGGCTGGATCATCGCGGGCATGACGGCGTTCTACATGACGCGCATGATGATGAAGACGTTCGCCGGATCGCCGCGCTACAGCGAGGAAACGGCGGCGCACATCCACGAATCGCCGGGCAACATGACGTTCCCGCTCTTGATGCTGGCTCTGCTCTCCACGGTCGGCGGGTTCGTCGGCGGCTTCGCGCCACTCGGCTGGGCGTCGCCGTTCGAGAAGTTCCTCGGGGAGTCGGTGTCGTGGGGCGGCGCGGAAGAAGCGCACCATTTGCCAGGTGTGCTGGAAGGGGTGTTGGTCGGTATGTCGGTCGGGATCGCCGTGCTCGGGGTCTGGCTCGCCTACCGCTCCTACAGCCGGTCAATCACGGGGCAACTACTCGTCGGCGAGGATCGCGAGCGCAATCCGCTCCTGCGCCTCCTGGAGGAGAAGTGGCGCGTGGACGACGCATATGATGCTATTTTCGTTCGCCCTGGGAAGCAACTCGCGAACTTCCTCTGGCGCGGCGTGGACGTACGGACCTTAGACTCGGGAACGTCGGGGGTAGGCGATTCCATACGCGGTCTCGCGGAAGGCTTGAAAGGCTGGCAATCTGGCTACGTCCGAAACTACGCGTTCTCGATGTTTCTAAGTATCGTGTTCGTGATCGTGCTCTGCCTGATAGCGGCATGGAAAGCGCAGACGGGTTAAACGATGGGACTACCGATTCTCAGCATACTGATAATGCTACCGTTCCTGTTCGCGCTACTGGCCGGGTTCGCGCCCGAGCGGAGCGCGCGGACACTGGGGCGGCTCGGCGCGTGGCTGACATTCCTCGCCTCGCTCGCCCTGTTCGTGGGTAGCGCGGCGACCGGAAGCGGCGTGTTCTCCTTCGTCGAGAACCAGCCCTGGCTCCCCGACCTCGGCCTGTCGTACAAACTCGGTGTTGACGGCCCCGCGATCCTGCTCGTCGTGCTGACCACGTTTCTGACCGCGCTCGCCGTGGAAGCCTCGCAGACGATGGTCAAGGGCGGGCACAAGGCGTTCTTCGCGCTGATGCTCTGGATGGAGTCAGCGCTGATCGGCTCGTTTGTGTCGCTCGACCTGATTCTGTTTTACGTGTTCTTTGAGGCAGTACTGATCCCGGCCTACTTCCTGATCGGCATCTACGGCGGCGCGAACCGGGTGGCGGCGGGGCTGAAGTTCCTGCTCTACACGCTCGTCGGCTCGCTCCTGATGCTGGTCTCGATCATCGCGCTGTACCTGCACGCGGGCCAGACGTTCGACTACGAGAAGATTCTGACCGCCGTGACGGCAAGCCCAATGACGGGCGGGCTGGCGGCGGTCGCGTTCGGCGGGTTCGCGCTGGCGTTCGCTATCAAGACACCGCTGTTCCCGTTCCACACCTGGCTCCCCGATACGTACGTCGAGTCACCCGCCCCGGTCACCATGGTGCTCGCGGGAGCCATGGGCAAGCTCGGCATTTACGGATTTTATCGGTTCGTGATCCCGCTTTTCCCCGACCTCGCGCGGCAGGCGGCCCCCGCGTTCATCTGGCTCGGCGTCGCGGCGATCATCTACGGCGCGCTGGTCGCGGCGGTGCAACGCGACGTGAAGCGGCTGATCGCCTACTCGTCGGTGTCGCATCTCGGCTTCATCGTGATGGGCCTGTTCAGCGGGACCGCGCACGGCGTTTCCGGCGCGATGCTACAGGCGATCAACCACGGCGTTTCCACCGGCGCGCTGTTCCTGCTCGTGGGCATACTGTATGAGCGGCGCAGCACGAACCGCATCGCGTCCTTCGGGGGGCTGTGGGAGCAGATGCCGGTGTTCGGGCGCATCTTCCTCATCGTCACGTTCAGCGCGATAGCACTGCCGCTCACGAACGGCTTCGTCGGCGAGTTCCTGATCCTACTCGGCACGTTCCATACATACCCGCTGGCGGCGGGTGTCGCGACCACCGGCGTCATCTGGTCGGCGATTTACATGCTCTGGATGTTCCAGCGGGTGATGTACGGCCCCGTGGCACGTCCTGAGAACCGACGCCTGCTCGACGTTTCGGGCGCGGAGTTCGCGCAGCTCGCGCCGTTTGTCGCGGCGATCTTCCTGTTCGGGATCGCGCCCTGGATTTTCCTGCGCGTGATGGAGCCGTCGGTCAAAACCATGGTCGAGCGAACGGCACCGAAGTCCGCGCCCGCCAGCGGCATTCCCGCCCTGACGCAACCACTGACACCCGCCACCGACGCGCCGACCGTGATGGACGCGCCGCCCACGCTACCGGCACCGGCGGACGCGAATGATACCCCGCCATCCGCCGGTGCCGTAGCCCCCACCGCGCTGGATGGCGAACCGTCCGCTCCGCAAAGCCCCGCGCAATCCGCGCCGGCTCCGGACGCGACACCCGTAAACGGCGGGACAATTACCCCGCCCGTGCCGTCGGCGGACCGCCCCGGTGACGTCGCGCCGACGGAACCTGTCACCGGGACCGGGCTGGATAGCGGCGGTTCCCCCGCTCCTACCACGCCGGTAGCACCGGCGAGCGGCGCGGTGCCCGCCGCGTCTCCCGCCGCGCCGCGCGTGGCGGCTCCCGCGATCCCTTAACCGATTTACCATGAAAGACACACCGTGACGGATTCGATACAAGACATAATCGCGCTACTCTCGCCCATTATCCTGATGGTGACCGGGATGGTAGTGCTACTGCTCGGGGTCGGCAAGGCGTCGGCGGAACGCACCCGGCTCGTCTCGCTGGTCGCACTTTTGGGCGCGGTCGCGTCCGCCGTGGTTGCCGCCGCCAAACTAACCGCGCAAACGCAGTCCGCGAACGTACTTCCGTTCACCGTCGCGTTCGGCGGCGGCATGATCTCCGACTCGCTCGGCGCGGTGTTCGGCATCGTGCTGGCGATCTCCGTGTTCCTCTCGATCCTGATGTCGGACCGATACCTCGCGGAGCGGCGGCTCCCGGCGGGCGAGTTCTACGCGTTGCTACTCTTTTCGGCGTCCGGCGGCATGATCATGGCGCAGGCGTTCGACCTGATAAATATTTTCGTCGGCCTCGAAGTGCTGTCGGTGTCGCTCTACATCCTGGCCGGGTTTACGCGGCGCGACGTGCGCTCCGAGGAAGCTGCGGTGAAATACTTCCTGCTCGGCGCGTTCACATCGGCGTTTCTGCTGTTTGGTTGCGCGCTGATCTACGGCGCGGTCGGCATCACGATGAAGGCGAACGGCCTGGTGCCGGAGTCGAGCCAGTCGTTCACTCTCTCGTACACCAACCTGTACACGATCGCATCCGCGCTGTCGGCCACGAATGGCGGCGCCGCACCGCTCGCCGCGAACCCGCTGTTCATCACGGGCGCGGTGCTGGTGATCGTCGGGCTTTGCTTCAAGGCGAGTATCGTGCCGTTCCACTCGTACGCCCCCGACGTGTACGAAGGCTCGCCCGTGCCGGTCACGGCGTTCATGTCGGCGGCGGCGAAGGCGGGCGCGTTCGGGGCGTTCCTGCGCTTCTACCTCGTGCTACTAGACGGCGGGCAGAACCACGGCCCCTACCGCACGCTACTGTGGGGACTCGCGGCAGCGACGATCCTGGTCGGGAACGTTCTCGCGGTGCGGCAGACCGCAATCAAACGGATGCTCGCGTACTCGTCCATCGCGCACGCCGGGTATCTGCTGGTCGGCCTGCTCGCGATGGCACCCGCGAGTGGAAAACTGGTCACCAATGGCACCTGGCAACTCGGCGAAACGTCGGTCGCGTACTACCTGCTCGTCTACACCTTCATGAACCTCGGCGCGTTCGCGCTCCTCGCTTGGCTGGGTCGCCGGGACGGGCGCGAGTACACGCAGGTCGCCGATCTCGCGGGGCTTGCAAAGCGTCAGCCGCTCGCGGCGGGCGTGATGGCGGTGTTTCTGCTGTCGCTAGCGGGCATCCCCCCAGCCGCCGGCTTCTTCGGCAAGTTGTACCTGTTCCTCGCGGCGGTGAACGCGGGTTATACGGGCCTCGCGGCGTTCGGCCTCATGGCGTCGGTGATCGGCGCGGTCTACTACCTGAACGTGATCGTTTCGATGTTCTTCCGCGACGGCGAGGGTAGTTTCGCCTCCGCGAACGCGCGGGGCGGCGCGATGACGGCGGCAATTATAGCGGCGGTCGCGACGCTCCTGCTCGGCTTGGTGCCGGTGCCGAACATCACCCCGCGCCTGAGCCACCTCAACATCGAGCGCGAGCTGGGGCAGAGTGCGCCGCGAATCATGGGCACGGGTGACGGCGCGCGGCGGGGCGGGGCGGGCGCGAATATGAGCGCGGAGTAGGGGTCGCCGCTCGAGGATTTTGCCCGACCAGTGGGGTTGTTCATGCCGAATTTGGCTCGCGCCGGACGGCGGGGGGTAGGGATGCAGACTCAGTACTCTTGACGACGGCGTAGCGATGGACGGCATGCTCGGCGTCGACTTGCTCCGGCCTGCCCGCGCCGCGGTAAACCTTGCCACGCCGGATATACGAACCATGTCCAATTACGCTTACCTTTATGCCAGCGATACGTACCACACCGGCGGCTGGTATGCCTCGAACTTATCCTTCTATGTCGGTGCGCCGATCGCTGACTCGCGTTGGTCACTCCCTTTCGCGTGGCCATTCTTTTTCGACAAGGAAAACTTAGTGGTACACGATGACGACGGCTACGAGAGCGTTCAGTTCATCGCCGCGAAAGACGAAGCCATCGCGCTATTCAAGACGAGGTTGCCGTTGCTCGCGCAACTGACCGGAAACCATCCCGATTTCCACGAACACATCGCGGCACTATTGGTACTCGTGCAATCGTGGGAAGGTCAGTACTTATTTCTTGATGACAGTGAAGTCATGGACATGCCAGCGGAAGAATCGCTACCTCTTTGTCATGCCTTTTTCCAAAGCATTAACCAAACGCCCCCCGACCTCGCGTTAATCGTAGAAAACTTGAGGGTGTTGGAAAGTGACTTGAGTATTGTTCGGCGGGATGAGACAGAGCCGGACGCCTTCAAAAGAAATCTGATCGGTGTATTCATGGACGGGGAAGATTAAAATGTCTATCGGTCTGCGCAAATTGCATCATGTGCAAATCACGGTACCCGCGGAAAAAGAAGCGTTGTGTCGGCACTTCTACGGCGTACTACTCGGTCTGGAGGAGTTCGCGAAACCGGCGGCACTGGAAAAGAACGGCGGCGCGTGGTACCGGATCAACGACTTTGAACTTCATGTCTCGCTGGAAGATGGCGTCGGCGACAACGGGGTCAGCAGACGCCATTTGTGCTACTTCGTCGAGGACTTGAAAACCGCCGAAACGTGGCTCGCATCGAACGGCGTTGAAATTGTCGCCGATAAACAGCCCGTGGATGGCTGGGTTCGCTTCTACGTACGCGATCCCGGCAACAATTACATAGAAATCGCACAGGAAATATAACCGCGCCGCCCGCGCGACGCCACTGCCCACCCAGGCCTCACTCCCGCGTCAGCCGCTCCACTGTAGCCGTCAGTATGTCGCCGGTCTGCGCGGTGAGCGTGTAGAACATGGCTTCGCGGAACCGGCGCTGGGCGGGGTGTTCGCGGCTGTTCCCCGCGCCGCCCGCCCCCGCGACGGCGGCGTGCGAGACGCGCACCGCGAGTTCAATCGCCCACGCCCGCGCGTTCAACGCTTCTTGCTTGTAACGCGGCGTGTCCTTCGGCCCGTCCGCGACAGCCCGCGCCGTTTCGCGGCAGGAGGCGATCTCACGGCGAAATGCTTCCACCGCCACGGATAACACCGGCAGGCCAGTGCCGCGCTTCGCCGCTATCGCCTCCAGAGTGCGGAGCGCGCCGACCGCGCAACCGAGCGGCGGCGCGGTCGCCCCCGCGATACCGTAGTAGTCGCCGCGTTCCATCTCCTCGCACGAACCCCACTTTACGAAGTCGGCTTCGGGGATGAACAGGTCGCGTAACACGACCTCCGTGGTCGCGGTCGCATTCATCGCGCAGAGCGGCAGGGGCGGGGACGAGCGGAAGGCGTCACTCGGAGCCACAGGCGCGTACAGGTAGACGTGCCGCGCGAGATCGGTATCGAGGCTCGCGCCGAAGATCACGCCGGACAGGTACGGGTAGCCCGTCACCCAGGGCGCGGTGCCGCTCAGGTGGTAGCCGCCCTCGCCCCGGCGGGCGATCATCATCGGCTCCTTGCGCCGCAGGTGCCCGAAGCCGACTCCGACGTAATGCCGCCCCGCCGCCATATCCCGAAGGAACCGCTCGCGCAGGGAGATGTTCGCGCTCGCGGCGATAGTGGCGCACGAACCGAGATGTTGGGTGAGGATGAACCAGGTCGTGCCGCACGCGCCCGTGAGCATCTCCGTGAACTCGCGCTGGAACGCGCCGGAGCAGGCTTGTCCGCCCCATTCGCGGGGCGTGGTGACGCCGATCAGCCCGGCGTCGGCGAGCGCACGGAGATTATCGAGCGGGTCACGAACGCCGTTGTCCACCGCCTCGGCACCAGGTTCGATCACGGAGTCGCAGAGAACTCGGACGGCGGCGAGGAGGCGGATTTCGTCCTCGGTCAGGGCGGCGTGCGCGGGCACGGTGGTTTCGGCGGAGTTTTCCATGGCGCGATAAGTGTACCCGGATTCGCTCTAGGAGGTTTCCAGGATTCCGACCAGGGCCGGTACCAGTTGCTTCTTGCGCGAGACGATATCGCCGAGGTCATACAGGCTCTCGCCCACGTGCGCGAACGGCAACCCCGCGATCAGGCGGACCGCGCCACGCGCGAGCATGAAACTCTCGCCCGTCACGACGTCAGTGACCATCAGGCAGAGTAGCGCGAGATTTTCGCGGAAGACGCGCTCGTCCATCGCGGGAAGCAGTTCGGGGATGCGGGCGGGTAACTCCTGCATACCGGTGACTTCGACCTGGGCGACCGCGACGTTCACGCCCGCCATCTGGTAGGCTTTCCGGTCGGCATCCAGGATGTCACCCAGCGACTTCGCCGCGAGGCCCGAGGCGGCGGACAGTAGCTCCGCGCCATACTGGTACATCTCCAGGCGGCAGATACTCGCGAGCCAGGCGGCGGCGGCGCGGTCACGCGCCGAGGTAGTCGGCGACTTGAACACGAGCGTGTCGGACAGGATGCCCGATAGCAACATCCCGGCGATAGCGGGAGGCGGCTCCAGAGCGCGGTCGCGGCACTTCTCGGCGACGAGCGTGGACGTGCTACCGACCGGGTCCACCGTGAACGGGATCGGGGCGGCGGTCGGCGGGTTGCCGAGGCGGTGGTGATCGAGCACGCCAACTATCTCCGCCTCCTCCGCGCCCGTAACGGCCTGCGAAAGTTCGTTGTGATCCACGAGAATCAGTTTGGCGCGGGGCGGGGACAGCAGTTTCTTTTGTTCCGCCATGCCGACGTAGCAGCCGCTCTCGTCAATGACCAGCACGCTGTTCTCTTCCGAGCGCAGGATGGCGTTGCGGTGGTCGGAAACGCGCTCTCTCTCGCGGTACATGCTGACTTTATCCGCGATCTTCCGGCACGACGGCTCCGGCTCCTCACCCCCGCGCAACCGGATCGCGAACGCCCGCGCGAGCGCGAGTGGAGTGACCACCCCGACCGGGATCTGGTCCGAGCCGACGATGGGAATGACCTGCTCGCCGGAGGAGAAGCGATCCATGGCCTCCGACAACGGGGCGTCCGGGGCGACCACCACCTGCGCCTCGGCGATGTGCCCGAAGGTGACGGCGACGCTAGTCAAGAACGGGGGCGCGACCTGCCCAAACCGTTTCAGGGCGAACTGGGTCTGCTCGCCCGGCTGGCCACAGCGCACGGCACGGATGCCGTCGTAACCGCTCTGCGTGAGGAGCCAGGCGTAGCCGAGGGCGGAGGCGATGGCGTCGGTATCGGGCCGTTGGTGCCCGACCACGTAAGTAGTGCTGGCGTTCCAAAGTTCGATGCGATCCGCTGGGGACGTCGTCATACACATTATATTAAGGGCGGAAGTGTCGTTTTCCTGCTTAGAGCGTTCGGCTTTCCTGCCCGTGCTCGCGGCCGCGTCTTTTCTAACGAACATCTGGGGGTTCAGAAGCATCGCTGAACCAGATGAAAATCGGGGCCGGACAAAATGATCCACGCCCACCATGGCTCTCCGCACACGTCACGTCCCCGATGACGCCACGGCTTCGTCGCGGCGGGTGTCGGCTAGCGGAGTCGTAGCATGACTACCTCGCGCACGCCCGCCCGAACGGAAGTCGGCGCGAGGGCTTGACGTGACGAACAAGGCGCGGTATACTATTCCCGTTTTGATGGGGATACGCGTGCCTACGCGGACAGGCCAAACGCGACCGCGAAAACGCGCGCGGGAGGCACCGCTTTTCCCAGTTCCCGCCGGTGCGCGGACGTCCGAGCGTCGAAAGTAAAGGATCCCCGAAATAAACGTGCCGGAACTGCCGGAGGTAGAAACTGTGCGGCGCGGACTGGCGCGAACGGTCACCGGCTTTACCATCACGGACTGCCAGGTGGCGAATGCCAAAGTGTTGCGCGGTCAGCCGCCGGGAACGCTCCGGGAGCGGGTCATTGGGTGCCATATAGAAAGCATCGCCCGCAGGGGCAAGTACTTGATTGTACGGCTCGTCCCGCCCCGGTGTTCCCCTGAACCACTTTCCCTATATATCCACCTGAAGATGCGCGGGCAGATCGCGGTCGAGATGCCGGACAGCGAGCCGGGGAAGTATCTGTGCGTCACGCTCGCGGTGGAAGAGACGGGCGGAGAGTCGCGGCTGGTACGCTTCCGGGACGCGTGGACGTGGGGTGAGATGCGCGCCCTGTATGAGGGCGAGGTGGCGGGTGCGGTACCCGCGCTCGCGCTGATGGGGCCGGAGCCACTGACCGCGGAGTGGACGGGCGGTGTGTTCGCGGAAGCACTTGCCCGGCGGCGGACGGCGATCAAGCCGACCCTGTTGGATCAAAGCGTGGTGGCGGGCGTCGGGAACATTTACGCGGATGAGGCGTTATACACTGCGCGTATTCACCCGGAGCGGGCGGCGAACTCGCTGGACGCGGGCGAGGCGGAACGGCTCGCGGACGCGATCAAGGCGGTGCTGACGGAGGCGGTGGAGAGTCGCGGCACGACATCGGATAACTTCTTCGATGTCGCGGGCGACGCCGGGGGATACACGCCGAGAGTGTATGACCGGGGCGGCCAGCCCTGCGACGCGTGCGGCGCGCCACTGACCCGGATCCGCCTCGCGGGCCGGTCGGCGGTGTTCTGCGGGGTGTGTCAGCCGCCCCCGCCGTAAAAAATTTCGTTCGGGGAGACCCGAGCAGCGAAACGATACGTTATAATAGAACGTTAAAACAAAAGAGAAAATACCGAAATTGTAGCGGTTGCGCGCGTGTCCGTCCGGTTCCTTCGTAGTAAAGAACCTAACTCCTTTTCAAGGGACGCCCGCGCACAAGGAGCGATTTAACACGATGTCAGACGAAACGACCGGTGTGACGACAACAGAAGCGGAAGCAACCGCTTCCGCGCCGTCCGCCATCCCTTCCCCGGTTTCCGTACCCCCGTACCTTAACGGTGCGAGCGGCACGGCGACCGCCGCGGCCGCGGCCGCGGAAGGGAACGACCTGAACCAGATGCCACCCCTCGACGAGATCGAGGTGCCCGGCACCGAAAACGACCGCGACCGCCGCGCCGGACGCGGCAACGGGCGTGGCGGACGCAATGGGCGGCGTGACGAAGAAGGCGGCGGCTCCGAGTTCCGCGCCGGTCAGGTCGTCACCGGTACCGTGGTCAAGATTGACCCTAAAGAGGGCGTGCTTGTTGACATCGGCGCGAAGTCGGAGGGCATCATCCGCCTGTCCGAACTTTCCCGCGACCCGTTCAACGATCCGCTCGAAGTCGTCAAGATTGACGAGCAGATTGATGTGCTCGTGCTCGACCCCGAAGGGCGCGAGGGGAACATCCTGCTCTCCAAAAAGCGTGCCGACTTCGAGAAGACTTGGGACCGCCTGATCGAGACCATGAACGAGGGCAAGGTCGTGAGCGGCATCGTGCAAGAGCGCGTCAAGGGCGGCTTGGTGGTTGACATCGGCGCACGCGGCTTCGTGCCCGCGTCGCACGTCGGCAACGGCAAACTGAAGAACCTCGACAAGTTCGTCGGACAGACGATCCCGCTCAAGGTACTGGAAGTGGACCGCGGAGGACGCAAGGTCGTTCTGTCGCACCGCCTCGCCACGGAAGAAGAGCGCGAGCAGCAGAAGCAGAGCACGATCGGTGCCCTCGGCGAAGGCCAGGTGCGCACCGGCGTGATCCGCCGCGTGACCGACTACGGAGCGTTCGTTGACCTCGGCGGCATTGACGGGTTGCTCCACGTGTCCGAAATGTCGTGGACGCGCATCAAGCACCCGTCCGATGTGGTTAAAGTCGGCCAGGAAGTCCAGGTCAAAGTACTCAAACTCAGCCTCGATCAGGGGCGCGTCTCGCTCGGTATGCGCGACCTGCTTCCCGACCCGTGGCTCGCGGCGGGCGAGAAGTACCACGTCAACGACACGGTCGAGGGCGAGGTCACCCGGCTCGTGCAGTTCGGCGCGTTTGTCGCGCTGGAAGGCGGCATCGAAGGCATCATCCCGAACAGCGAACTGGCGAACCGGCGTATCGCCAAGCCGTCCGACGTGGTCGAAGCCGGTCAGATGGTACAGGTCAAGGTGATTGACGTGCGCGCCGAGGATCGGCGCATCACGCTGTCGCTCCGCGCACTGCAACGCGACACCGAGCCGCTACGACCGGCGGCGGATGGCACCACGCCCGCGGCGGATGGCGACCCGAACCGGGCACCCAAGCGCGAGAAGAAGCGGCGCGGCGGGTTTGAGGAAGAGGGCGGCGGAGGTGGCGTCGCGGCACCGGGCGGCTGGAGTAGCAACTACAGCAGCGGCGGCGGCGGACTGACGCTCGGCGACATGTTTGGCGACATGTTCACCGGCGGCGGCGGCAAGGCCCCCAAGCCAGGCGCGGTCAAGAAGCGGGCGCGTCGTTACGAGGAAGAGGAAGAAGACCTCGACAACATTGACTTCGACGCGGAGCCGGAAGCGGACGCCGAAGCGGTTGTCGCCGAGGTGGCCGAAGGCACCGAAGTTACGGACACCACCGAGGGCGAGAAGTAGTCGCCCCCGGTTTGATAGTACGAAACGCCGACGCGAGTTCAACCCGCGTCGGCGTTTTCTTTTGTCGGGGTCATGTGATTAGCGGTCAGGAAGGAGCGTTTATGTGGGTTATCGGAATTACGGGCGGGATCGCATGCGGGAAATCGTTCGTGACGCGTCTGTTCGGCGAGTGGGGCGCACGCGTGGCGTCGGCGGACGCGGACGCACGCGCCGTGGTCGCGCCGCCGTCAGCGACGCTCGGCGCCGTGTTCGCGGCGTTCCCCGACGTTCGCGGCGCGGACGGGACACTGGACCGCGCCGCGCTCTCCGCCCGCGTCTTCGGCGACCCGGAAGCGCGCGGTCGTTTGGAGACAATTCTGCATCCGGCGATATTCGCGCGGATGCAGTCCGCTATTGACGCGGCGCGTTCGGAGAATGACTCGCCGATTCTGGCCTACGAAGTCCCGCTCCTGTTCGAGAAGGATCGCGCGGCTATGTTCGATGCCGTGGTCGCCGTGATCTGCTCCCCGGAGACACAGGGCGGACGGATTCAGGAGCGCGAGCGCGTCGCCGGACGCCCGCCACTCTCCCCCATGCAACTCGCCGGGCGGCTCGCGGCGCAACTCCCGAACGAGGAGAAGGCGCGCCGCGCCGACTTCGTGATCCGGACGAACGGCGCGGAGGCCGAAACGCAGACGCAAGCGGGTGCCGTCTGGGCGGCGATCACCGGGAATGAGCCGCCCCGCGCGTAGCCCGCGACAAGCACTTCCGCTACAAACCGCGTATAACAGAAGCGGACCCCCGATATGTCTTTACTAGAAGGCCGCCTTTTCCGCAATATTGACAAAACACTGCTCCTCGCCGTGCTGGTGCTGATGGCATTCTCGGTCACCGCTGTATACGCCGCGACGTTCGCGCGGGGGGTCGGGATGGGGCAGGCGATACGGCAGGGGGTCTACTTCGCGGTCGGACTGGGCGTGTGCGGGCTGGTGGCGAGCCGCGATTATACGAACCTGCCGCGTTACGTGCCGTATCTTTACGGCGCGAACATCCTGCTACTGCTCGCGGTGGAGGTCTTCTCGCCCGAAGTGAAGGGGGCGGCACGGTGGATCCCGCTCCCGATCCCCGGCATGGACTTTAAGCTACAGCCGTCCGAATTCGCCAAGATCCTGACCATCATCACCCTCTCCTGCTACGTCGCGCAGATGGAGACCCGGATCCGTCAGTTCCCGTATCTGCTCCTGTCGCTTCTGCACATCGCCATCCCGACGCTTTTGATCATGAAGCAGCCCGATCTCGGCACGGCCTTAGTGATTATCGTCATCTGGCTGGGGATCGTGTTCGTGGCGGGCGCGAAGTGGCAGCATCTGGCGGGCCTGTTCGCGGTCGGGATTCTGCTGTTCGGAGTTGCGTGGCAGTTCAACCTGCTGAAAGATTACCAGAAGGAGCGGGTACATACGTTCATCAACCCTCTTTCGGACCCGAAGGGTAAGGGCTACCACGTGCTACAAAGCCTGGTCGCCATAGGAGGCGGATCGGTCAGCGGACAGGGCTACCTGCACGGTTTGCAGACCAACAATCACTTCATCCCGGAAAATCACACCGACTTCATCTTCACGGTGGTGGGCGAGGAGACGGGCTTCGTCGGCTCGTGCGTGTTGCTGTCGGTCTACGCGGTGGTGTTGCTAAGGGGTCTGGCGATAGCGGCGGGCTGCGACGACCCGCTGGGGCGGCTGATCGCGTCCGGCGTCGTGTCGCTACTCGCGTTCCACCTGCTGGTCAACATCGGCATGACGACCGGCATCATGCCCGTGGTCGGCGTCCCGCTCCCACTGATGAGTTTCGGCGGGTCGGCGGCGTGGGCGAACCTCGCCGGGATCGGGCTACTGATCGGGATCGGAATGCGGCGACACCGGTCGCTTTTCTAGCCGCGCTCACCGTCCCCACTCCCCATAGCCTCGTTTCTATGACTTGTCCGCTTAGAAACGCCATGAAAAGCGCGCACACGCCAAGAACGGTCACAACGGGATTATGAACGGCGATACAGACACTCGTATTTGGCACCCTGGTTGCGCTAAGCCTCCTCTCGGGCGCGGCTACGGTGCATGAATGTATCCGGTCCCGCCGGAGGCACATACCGGATACATTCACGTATCAGAACCCGAGACTTTCACCTCCCGGCCCCCTCCTCCGCTCCCAGTGCCCGCTCCACCGCCTCCGCGAGCGTCCACCGCGCCCCCTCACCCGTCGCCGCCTCGAACGCGGCGTCGCCGAGCGCGGCGCGCAACCGTACCGCTGTAGCGTCCATCACCACCTGTTCCTCTGGCTCCAGCGCGAAACGCGACGCCGCGAGTGCCGACGCCGCGCCGACAAGGCGTGCGCCGATAAGAGGGTCCGTGGCACCGATTGCCTGCCCCATCATCGCCATGGATTCGATCTGGCGGCGCTCCTCGCCGGTCTCCACGAACGTCCGCAGACTCTGCCCAGCGAGGCGGCGCGCAACCACCCAGTCCTCGCGCCGACAAGCACCGAACCCCTCGATCTGATCCGCGAACCCCAACATACTGCTGTGGCCGCTCGCGCGAGACCATTCCCGCACGGCGTCCAGCAGGGGAACCATCTCTTCGTACCGGTTTCGCAGAACGCACAGATACGCCCGATTCGCTAGAAGCGTAGGAAGCAAAGTGCCGGATCGGGAACCTGCCCCGACTATCGCCGCCGCGAACAGATCGTCCGCCCGCTCGTAATCGCCGTCCATCAGGGCGTTCGCAGCCATTGTGTTACGTAACGACAGGAGGTTGGTATCGTCGTCCGGCGGACAGGCGGCGAGCGCGGCTTCGTGCAGTGCCGCGCCGCTCACCGGGTCGCCCAGGTGTCGGAGCGTCGAGCCGAGCGAATGAGTCGCCGTGCACCATGCCCCTTCGTCCCCGGAGGCGTACGCAAGCTCGCGCACCGTTTCGAGGGCGGCGCGGGCGAGGTCGAAACGCCCGTGGTGGTAGGCGATGTGACCAACGGCGAAGGTCAGCCGTTGGCGTGCAGCGGGCGTTAGGGAGAGCATTTCGCAACGCGCCAGCGTTTGCTGCAAATGATCAAGGCGATACACCGCCGATTCCTGGCTGCCTAAGCGGTGCCACAAATGCCCTGCTGTGTCCGCCGCGCCGTCGCCGTCGCCGAGTTCGAGCGCATAGCCGACCGCCGCCTCGGTGTTGGCGTTCTCGCGGCGCAGTTCCGGCGAAAGCCAGTCCGTCGCCGTGTCCGCCGCGCACGCCCGCGCCGCCCCCGCGTAATGGGCGACGTGACGGAGATAAAGTTCGTGCCGCTCGTCTGTCGTCAGCTGCTCATTCGCGAACTCGCGCAGGGATTCGAGCAGCCGGTAGCGCATTTCCGCGCCGCTCCCGCCCTCGTCGCCGTCGCACAGCACGAGCGAGCGCTCGCATAGCAGCGTGAGCGGGTCGAGGGCGTCGGAAACGCCGGTTACCGCCGTTGTTGCTTCTAAGGTGAACCCGCCGCGGAACACCGACAGTGCCCCGAAAAATGTCTTCAGGTTCGGCGCGAGCAGGTCGTAACTCCACGCGAGCGCCGCCCGCAACGATTGGTGGCGTTCCCCGTCGCCGCCGTTCTTGTCACGCCGCACCAGCAGGTCGAAGCGGTCAACGAGACGTTCGGCGATCTGCGCTGGCGACAAGACGCGCGCCCGTGCCGCCGCAAGTTCGATGGCGAGCGGCACGCCTTCCAGAATGCGGCATACGGCGACGACCGCCCCGGCATTGGCGGCGGTAACGGCGAATTCGGGGCGCACGAGCCGCGCCCGCGCGGCGAACAGGCAGACGTCGGGGCAAGCGAGCAGATCGTCCGGCGTCGGCGTGACTCCCGCCATACCGCCCGCGACGCCGGGCAGAGGCGAAAGGGGAAACTCCTGCTCACCATACGCGCCGAGGGGCGAGCGCGACGTGGCGAGGATCGCAAGGCGCGGCGCGGCGTCGAGCAACGAACGCAACACGGAAGCGATGCCG
Organism: Armatimonadota bacterium; assembly: GCA_043754515.1. GTDB lineage: Bacteria > Armatimonadota > Armatimonadia > Armatimonadales > Armatimonadaceae > JACMIU01. Next base: position 1,212 of record JAYUUO010000136.1, on the reverse strand, counting down.
CCCTCGAACTGCTCGCAGTTGTCGAGGACGAACAGCGTGCGACCCGACGGGGGGCGGGTGCGTAGCCACGCGCGCACGGCGTCGAGCGGCGACTCCCGCGCCCCGCAACCGACCGCGGCGGCGAGTGCGCCGGGCAGGGCATCCGCCTGCCGCGCCTCCGACAACGCGATAAACACGGCGTCCGCGAACGCCCCGCGCGCGGCGAGCGAACGCGCGACCTCGGTGGCAAGCCGGGTCTTGCCGATGCCGCCCCCGCCGGTCAGTGTAACCAGCCGCGCCCCGTCCTTCGCGCCAAGCCGCGCTTCGAGATCGCGCCGCTCCCCCTCGCGCCCGAAATAGCGTGTGAGCGGGTGCGGCAGACGTACCAGGGCAGGCGGTAACGCGCCGGGAACGGTCGGGGGCAACACGGCTTCGAGCTTCGCCCGCCGCGCCGCGGCGTCCGCGCGCCGGGCGGCGAGCCGGTTACGTTCATCCTCCACCCACTCGGCGTAGAAGCCGGGCAACAGTTCGCCGGCGTACAGGGCGTCGGCTTCGCGCAGGGCGGCGACCGCGGCGGCGGGATCGGGCACGCGCAACGCTTGCGCCACCGCCGCCTCGAAACGCGCGGCGTCGGACACGAGAGTGCCGAGCGCGGCGCACACGGAAGCGGCGTCGGCGATGAGGACCGCGCCGCGCGGGGTGCCGGCAGGTTCAAGGACGCGGCGCAGGTAGGTCAGTGCCTGGGACAGATATGCGCGCTCGGTCGCGGCGTCGGGGGCGTCGGGCGTAAGCAGAGCGGCCAACTCCCCACGGGAGTGGACGCGGGCAGGGAAAAGGGCGAGGCGGGCGAGGAGCAGGGCGACGCGCTCCATGCGGAAGTGCGTGATTGGGGGCGTGTCCGCGTTTCCGGCACGGGCGAGGCTTAGCCCGCCGAGCAGGGTGACCTGCCAGCGCACGGGCGTCGGTGCCGGAGCAGCGGGGGGCGGGGGCATAAAAAGTCGCGAGTCCTTTTCAGCAAGCACGGGCAGAAGCGCGTCGGCATAGCCAGGTAGCGATTCGCGCGTCGGGGCGCGGTTTGATTATACGACGTTCCTATGCTTTTAAGCAACTACCCGAATTGCCTCACTAAAAATCTAACTTTGGGAGATTCGTTGCCTCACGAAGAAATCTAACCCGTCTTCCTCGCCGAGACGGGAGAAATAATGAGGCATTCCATAAGTTGGAACACAAGGC
>JAYUUO010000135.1:0-4072 GCA_043754515.1 Armatimonadota bacterium | reverse complement strand
GTCGGGAACCCCGACCAGCCGACACGAAACAAAACGACCGCGCGGCAGTGAGGGAAGCGGCAATACCATCAGGCGGGCAAGGCTCCCCATGCGGTGATGACTTAATGGCTACAGTTCAGGGCTTCCGGATCGAGAACGCTCCCAAATAACGCATGGTGAAAAATACATGATACAATACGGGAACCTTTTTCGCCGTCGAAATGTTCTCACGTAAATCCACCGTTCGAGGAGTAAATGTAAGTAATGCCGTTGAAAAACCGTGCTCGTGTCGGGTTCACCCTCATCGAGTTGCTCGTCGTCATCGCCATCATCGCCATCCTGGCCGCGATCCTGTTCCCCGTGTTCGCGCAGGCTCGCGAAAAGGCCCGTGCGATCTCATGTTTGTCAAACGGCAAGCAGGTCGGGTTGGCTATCATGCAGTATGTACAGGATTACGACGAGACGTATCCTACCGCGCAGTGGTACGTGGATTGGCCCCAAAACGCGTTCGGGTGGCCTAACCTTGTGCAACCCTACGTTAAAACATGGGGAGTGTTCCTCTGCCCGAATGAGGCGAACGATCCGCGCGGCGTTTGGAGTGGCACGACCGGCAAGACGCAGGATTACAACGACCGGTGGCACGGATTGATGACTACCTGGGGGTACAACTTCAACTACCTAGCGAAGGATGATATTGTCGGCACTGCATGTATTCCGGCAGATGCTGCGGGCGACTTGGGGTCGCGTGGAACCGCGATGGCCGATGTTAGGAAGCCTGCCGAGACAGTTTTAGTCGTTGATAGCAAAATGGTCGGTGATGATACCACCGGCTGGTTCGGTTCGAACATCGCGGGGAGCCCGGCAGCATACAACGCGCCTGACATATGTACTTACAGCAATGACGGGTGGGGGCTTGGGACTTATGTGGATGGTGGCCCGGCGGAGGGAACACCTTACGACTCGACCGGAGCAGCCGCTATGCGACATACTAAGGGGACGAACGTAGTTTGGTGTGACGGGCACGCGAAATGGATGACACCTGGTCGGCTAGCCGCAGGTACGAACTGGAAAGTCGGGATTGACTTGAAGTCCATCACTGTCACTGATGTTGATCAATATCTTTGGGACTTGAACTAGCCGCATGAGACAATTTCCTACCACTTACTTGTGTATGGGAGCCGCGTCGCTGGTACTCTTGACGGCTGGATGCGCGAAGCAACAGGACGACACCTTGACTGCGGCTCCCCCAGCCGGGCCGAATGCAAAGGCACTTCCCGCCATGGGCGATAAGAAACCTCAGTTTCAAAAGGGAGCGGGGAGTGCTGGTGGTGTACAAAAGCCGCTGTCCGCGTCGCGTCGCAACGACTGAGTAGCAGATGCAAGGGGCCACGTTCTTGGAGCGTGGCCCCTTTGTTTTGGCGCGGTACAATAACCCCATGAACGTTCTGCTAGCCGCCCCCCGCGGCTTCTGCGCGGGGGTGGATCGCGCCATCGAGATCGTGGAGATGGCTCTGGAAGTCTACGGTGCGCCGATCTACGTGCGCCACGAGATCATCCACAATGAGCATGTCGTCGGGCGGCTACGGGCGATGGGCGCGGTGTTCACCGACGACCTGACCGACGTACCGCCCGGCGCGAACCTCGTGTTTTCCGCGCACGGTGTATCGCCCGCTGTTCGCGCCGAGGCGGCTGAGCGCGGCTTGAACGTCGTGGACGCCACCTGTCCCCTCGTCACCAAGATCCACCTCGAAGTCCACAAGTACCTGAAGCGTGGCTATGGCATCTTCTACATCGGGCATAGGGGCCATGTCGAGACAGAAGGCACGCTCGGCGAGGCTCCGGGCCGCCTGACGCTGGTGGTACATGCCGACGAAGTTCCCCTGCTCCCCGAGCCACCTGAGGAAAAACTGATCTTTCTGACGCAGACAACGCTCTCCATTGACGAGACACAGGACATCGTGGACGCGCTTAAGCACCGGTTCCCGCGCCTCGAAATGCCCCCGACGGATGACATCTGCTACGCGACCCAGAACCGGCAGGACGCGGTGAAGGCATTGTCAAAACGTGCCGACACCATTCTCGTCGTCGGCTCGCAAACCTCGTCCAACTCGCGCTCACTGCGTCAGGTCGCGGCGGCGCATGGTGCACGGGCGTTCCTGATCGGCGACGCGGGCGACGTAACCGACGAAATGTTAAGCGGGGCGCGAACGGTCGGCGTCACGGCGGGCGCGTCGGCACCCGAGGACGTCGTACAGGGCGTCATCACCGCGTTACGCGACCACGGCGCGACCAATGTCGAGGAGTTCGTTCTGTTGCGCGAGGACATCGAGTTCAAGGCACCGCCGGGGCTGGTCGCGCTGTATCGGGGGAAGTTGGGCGGGGGGGGTGGGGGCACGACAACACACAAGCCAGATGCCCGACCGCCCCGACAACACACAGTAAACTAGCCCGTTACTTCACCCGACAACCGACACTAAGCCACTCTCCCGAACCTTAACTAACTTACCCACCCCTAAAAACCCCCTCCACCCGCTCCCATAGCCCCCCCACCCCTCCCCCACTCACCGCCAGCGCGATCCGTAGCGACGCGAGCGGCACCCCCATAGCACTTAGCCTCCCGACCACCTTCACTGCGTCCTTCTCCGTCGTTACCAGCAGGTCGCCGTCGCCGCGCAAACCGACTAAATCGCGTAGGTCGGTGTCGGTGTACTCGTGGTGGTCGCCGAACGAGCGTGTCGCTGTAACATTGACGCCGAGGCTCGCCACGGTTTGCGCGAACGCGTCGCCGCCCGCTATTCCGGAGAATACCACTGCGCGTCGCCCGGCTAGCGTCGCGATTGGCGAGATGGTGTCTGGCACGTCGGCGAACACCCAGCCGACCGGGGCGTGTGTCGCGGTCAGGATGGGGGTACCGGGACGGGTGAACCGTTGCACGGTGGCGATCATGCGGCGTATCCCTTCGTCGCCGCTGTTAACCCGGTCGGCTCGGGTCAGTAGCACGACGCCAGCCCGTGCCAGATGGGACGGCGGTTCGCGAAGTAGGCCGCGCGGGAGGACAAAGCCGTTGTCGAAGGGGGCACGGGCGTCGAGCAACACGACGTCGAGATCGCGGTGCAACTGCCAGTATTGCAAACCGTCGTCGAGCACGATCACGTCCGGCGCGAATCGCTCCACTGCTAGCTTCCCGGAGGAGCGGCGGTCGCGGCAAACGATCACCGGCACACCTGGCAGTAGCGACGCGAGCAGAATCGGCTCGTCCCCCGCCTCGCTCGGGGCCAGCAGAAGCGCGGTCCCGTCGCTTACGACGCGCGGCGTATGGGTACGCTCCCCCGCCCCACGGTGGCCGCGCGACAGGATCACGACCCGCTTTCCCATATCGCGCAGATGCCCGGCGATCAGCGCGGTCGCGGGGGTTTTACCGGTGCCGCCCGACGATAGGTTGCCGACAGAGATCACCGGCACCGGCAACCGGTATCGCTTGCGCAGTCCCAGGTGGAACGGGGCGAGGTAGCAACTCAGCCCGAGCCGGTGGAGCGCGGCTAGCGGCGTCAGCAGGCCGCGCAGGAGTGAGGCGGGGGCGCGAACGTCGCCTCCGTGTAACACGCCGTTCACGAGCCATTCTTCGCGGTCGCGGTTCACCGTCCGCCGCCCATTGCCTGCTCAACGAGATCCAGCGCACGCCCCGTTACGCCCTGATTTCGCTCGATTACCGCGCGGCATTTCGTGGATAGTGCGGCCCTGTCATCCGACGACAGCGTTAAGAGGCGGAATACGGTGTCGGCAAGCTCGGCGGCGTCCGCGACTTGAAACCCCACCCCTTCGGCGAGCGCGAGCGCGGCAATGTCGCGCTGGTTGTTCATGAACGGCCCGAACACGGCGAGCACCCCTTGCGCAAGCGGCTGAAAAACACTTTGTCCCCCGCGTGACACCAGTGACCCGCCCACGAAAGCGACATCGGCCACGGCATAGGCACTCGCAAGTTCGCCGAAGGTGTCGAGAAGGAGGACACCGTTGCCCTCACCGCCCTCACCGCCCTCTCCCCCCCCACCCCCCTCTCCCTCCGAAGGGAGAGGGGGGAGCCGATTCGCGGGGG
>JAYUUO010000134.1:0-12391 GCA_043754515.1 Armatimonadota bacterium | reverse complement strand
ATTTTTGCAGTCTACCATAGTGACAAAGACCAACCTAAACCCCATATGTAGTAGATCGCAACGGTTACACCTCACTACATATGGGCTGAATAGTTACCCTATAAGTATCATACGCGCTCAAGCGTAAGTTTGGAGTCCTCCGGACTATCCATCACCTCGCTATAGTTTGGCAACGGGGTCCGCCGTTGGTCGAAGGAGTTCAGGATCTGCTCGATGATGTCTTCTCTCGTCATAGGAATGTTACTAGAAATGGCCGGTGTCACTCGTCGCTTTGTTGGCTACCACGGAGTCTCGTATGTTTTGTCAAACCGTTCGTGGAGTCGCGCGAACACGGCGTCGCCGGGCACGATGCGCCCTTCGGCTTCGGCTCGCAGACTGCGCCCGATGGCCACGAGGTCGTCGGCGTTCGTTTCCCGATAGTAATCCGGCGTGTTCGGCTCCTATTCCCCGTTAAGAACCGCTTCCGCCGCAGCGAAGGACTCGGCGGCGATCCGTTCGCGTTCTGCCGCGGGGAAGGCAAGGGTAGCGCGGTACGTCTGTTCCGGCAGGTTAATCGTTAGAGTCGGCATGTCGCCACAGTTTACCGCCTTTGCGCGGAGAACCCCCTGTTTCTCGGCTCACGCTGTGGGGCAATTGCACCACAGATTGGTTGCTTTGGCGGCGGTCGGTTCCGTCTACGACCGACCTTCGCCGCAATGGAGTGACAACGACTTTGCGGGTATACTCATAGAGATCGAAATCATACTAAACTTGGGATCTTGAAACACATGGAGGAGAATTTATGAAGCGGTTTTATGTGATCAATGATAGTCATGCACCATCTCCGGACATGTTGTTCAAGAAATCTCCTCTTGGGTACGCTGAGAACGCGCAGGATGCGGAAGTTAAGATGCGTGCTACGTCCGGCGGCATCGGGGCTTACAGCCCGACCGTCGGATCGGAAGGACGCGCCAAATTCGCGAGAAAGCGGATTGACAAAGAACGCGCACACGCGTTGAAGTAGAAACGCCCCGGCAAGCGCGTTAGAACAGAATTGCACACACCAAAGCGGGGCGGCATCGTACGACCCCATGAACAGCCGAAGGGCGGATAGACTTCCGAAAGCCGGCCTGTCCGCCCTTCTTCTCGTTTCAAGCCAAACGTCGTGCCGGACGAGCAACAGCGACTAAACACCCCAGGAAAAAGCAACTCTTTCCGAAAACGCTACCCCCGCGGAACGATCGCCGCGATCCGCGCCGCCGGACGTAGCCGCGCTAGCGTCCGAACCGGCGGCGATCAGGTCGCGGTTTGTCCGGGCCGGGGCCGGGCGCGACGCCTACGCGTCGAAGATCGTCGAGTCCGAGACGGCTAAACTCCCCGATCATGAGAAGATCGCCCCCGTCGCCCGCGCCCCGCGAATATTCCTCGCTCCTGCGACATGACCACGACGCAATCGCCTGGTTTACACCGCGAACCCATACCCAAACCCGCGCCGACTTTCGAGCGACGCGGACGCTTCCGGGGGCAGTTTCGCCCGCAGTCGCCGGATGTGGATGTCCACCGTGCGCGCGCCTCCCGCGTAGTCAACGCCCCAGACGTAGTCGAGTAGCCGTTCGCGGGCGTAGAGTCTGCCCCGGTGCGTGAGCAGGAAGTAGAGCAGGCCGAACTCGCGCGGGGTGAGCGCGACGGTGGTGCCTGTCACATGGTTGCGGACGCCGCCGCGCGGGTCGAGCGTCACGTCCTTGAACCGGATCGCGCCCCCATCCTCGATATGGCGGCGGCGGAACAGGAGCAGGCGGGCGCGGGCGACCAGTTCGTCCGGCGCGTGCGGGGGCGCGAGAACATCGTCCGTCAGGGCGAGCCAGTCGCGCGCCACCAGTTGCCGCGCCCCGAGGAGCGTGAGCAGAGGCGGAATGTCACCCGGCTCCTCGCCCCACGCGTCGGCGAGTTGGCGGCGCAACGCCCGGAGCGGCAGAGCGTCGAACGCCCGCCGCAAGTCGGCGACCACCAGGTCAGGCGGTCGCCCCGCCCATGTCCCGCCGCGCTTGTCCATCGTGCCCTCGCCGTGGCCAACCCGCGCCGCGAATCCGTCCCGCGTGAGCGCGTCACAGAGCGGTTTTATGGCGTCGGGGTCGGGCGCGACGAGCAGCACGGTGAGCATGGCGCGGGTCAGCGGCTCCCCGCCGGGACCGCCTCGCCTACCGTCACCGACAGCGAACCGTCATCGCCGAGCGTGATCGGGTACGTTTTCAGCGACTCGTTGCCCGTCAGCGTCTCGCCGGTGCGCAGGTCGAACTTCCACGAATGGAACGGACAGACCAGCGTCGTGCCACCTGTTATCCCGTCACAGAGCGGCGCGTTCCGGTGCGGGCAACTCGCCTGCGTCGCGTAAACCTCGCCGCTCCTCAGGCGGAATACGGCGACAGTTGTGCCCGCGACTTGAAACTCCCGCCCTTCGCCCGGCGGGATGGACTCGATGTTTCCTAGATTTGTTTGCATATAGTGTCCTCTTTTCCCCAGCGATTGCCGGATGAATGTACATTTGTGTCGGTTGTTTTGGCGTCGGTTATCGGTCGGCGTATCGGTGGATGGACCCAGTAGCGGTTGGCGGCCCGTCGTGCCGGTGTATCGTTGGTTGCCGGGTTGGTCATGGGTCGGCGGGTTGGTCATGCGGGTAAATCCGCGACCTATACAAACGAATCCCGCGGGTACCCTCCGGGTGGCGGGGTATGGGATCCAATAACAAACGCGTGCATCGTCTCGCGCATTCACCCCGCCACCCGGAGGGTACCCGCGGGATTCGTTTGTATAGGTCGCGGATTTACCCGCATGACCAACCGCCGACCCATGACCCAACGCCCGCTCAAACCGGCCCATGAACCCAACCCGCCCGCGTCCCTTGCTACACGAAAGGTCGAAGACCAACCCGCGCGAAGCGCGCCCACCGGAACGGCCCACCGTCCGTACCCCGCCACCCGCCCATCACGCAAGAACCGGCAACTCCGTCCGGAACTGGTTCGCGGTCGCCGGTGTGTCCCGATCCAGCCACGGGTCGCGGTACGCCTGTACCTGCGCCTCCATCGCCGCGTCGAGCCGCGCCGCCATCCCTTCCGCGTCGTCCACCACGATCGCTTTGATCTTCTCCAGCCCGATCCGCTCCACAAATCCGTACGTGCGCTCCAGGTACTTCGCGTTCTCGATGTAATACTGGAAGAACCGCCCCGCGAGCCGCAGTACCGCTTCGTGCGAGTCTACCACGCACATCAGGTCGCCCCGTCGGATGTGCGATCCCGCCGCGCCGCCGATGTAGAGTTCCCACTTGCCGTCGCCCACTGCTATCGCGCCGAAGTCCTTGACCAGCGGTTCGGAGCAGTTCCGGGGACAGCCGGAGGTCGCCAGTTTCAGTTTGCCGGGCGACTCGATCCCCTGGAACCGCTTCTCGATGGCGATGCCGAGCGCAGTAGAATCCCCCAGCCCGTAGCGGCAGAAGTCGGTGCCGACGCAGGTTTTGCAGGTGCGGAACGCCTTCGCGTACGCGTGGCCGGACGGCATCCCGAGATCCTCCCAGACCTTCGGCAGGTTCTCCTTCGTGATCCCGAGCAGGTCAATGCGCTGGCCGCCGGTGAACTTCACCATCGGCACATCGTACTTTTTTGCCACCTCACCGATCCGGATCAGATCGTCCGCCGTGGTCACGCCGCCGTAAATGCGCGGCACGACGGAGAATGTACGGTCCTTCTGGATGTTGGCGTGGACACGGTCGTTGATGAACCGGGCATCGTTCTCAAGTTCATACTCCGCGCCCCAGAGCGATTTTAGGAGCGACGCCAGCCCCATCTTACTACCCGCGTCCTCGGTCCCCCCGCAAAGTTCGGCGAACACGGCGGACACGGAGCGTAGTTTCCTGCCGATGATCGTCGTCACCAGTTCCGCCTTGGTCATCGGGATGCCGGGGACGTAGAAGTGGACCGACGCGTCCTCTTCCGTCTTCCCGTCGCACGCCCATTCGACTACTTCGCCGACCAGTTTCTTGCACGAGCCGCAGCCCATGCCCGCCCGCGTTGACTCCATCACCATTTTCAGCGAGCGTTTGCCGGACGCGACGCACTTCTTGATCGCGCCTTTGCTTACCGCGTTGCAGTTACAGATGCGCGTGTCGTCGGGCATTTCGAGCATCGTTTCGGCGACGGAGCGGCTGACCTCCTTGCCCATGTTGAACAGGATCGCGGCGCGGTCTTCGGGGAGCGGCGTGCCCCGATCGAACGCCTGTATCAGGGCGGACGCCTTGCCGGTGTCTCCGAGTAGCATCGCGCCGATGAGGATGTCGTCGCGCACGATCAGTTTCTTGTACACGCCGCGCTTCGGCTCGCTGAAGATTATCTCCTCGTCCGCGTCCTCCTTCGCGCCGGTGACACCCATGGAGGCAAGCTCGACGCCCATCACCTTGAGTTTCGTGGCGAGTTTGGAGCCGCGATACTTCGCCGCGGGGTTGGTGCCCGTGATCTGATCCGCCAGCACCTCGCCCTGTTCCCAGATCGGTGCGACCAGGCCGTAGACCCTGCCCGCGTGTTCGGCACATTCGCCGACGACGTAGATGTTTTCGTCGTCCACGCTCCGCATGAAATCGTCCACAACGATGGCGCGGTTTACCGTCAGTCCCGCCGTTTTGCCTATCTCAGCGTTCGGCGTGATCCCGCACGACACGATCACCATGTCGCACGCGATCTCGGAGCCGTCCTTGAACCGGAGTCCGATTACGTTCTCGCCGTCGGCGTCCAGCATCACCTCCGAGGTCGCCTTCTCGGTATGTACCTTGACGCCCATCTTCTCCATCGTTAGGCGCAGCATCCGGCCCGCCGTGGCGTCGAGCTGATTCTCCATCAGGGTCGGCGACAGGTGGATGACATGCACCGCGATCCCGAACCGGAGCAGCCCACGCGCCGCCTCTAGTCCCAGAAGCCCGCCGCCGATCACGGCGGCGGACCGTACTTTGGTCGCGTACCCGGCGATCTTCGTGCAGTCGTCCACCGTGCGGAACACGAAAACGCCGGGGCGCAATGTCGGTGCCTCGCCGTCTCGCGCAGACTCCCGGTACAGATTCGTGATGCGCGGGACGAAGGGGCGGGAGCCGGTGGCGATGATCAGTTTGTCGTAGGCGACGGACTCTTCCCCATCGCGCCCGAACTTAGGCACCGGCCCGTTCGCGTTCTCGGCCCGCGACCCGATGACCCGCTTACCCACGCGGTCTATCCCGGTGACCCGAACCCCGGCATGAAGCGCGATCTGATTCTCGGTGTACCAGGCCATCGGGTTCAGGAAGATGTCGTGCGCGCCCTGCGATCCGTTCAGTACGTTTGAGAGCAGGATGCGGTTGTAGTTGCCGTACGGCTCGTCGCCGAACATGGTGATGTCGAACCGGTCCGCGCCGCCGCGTAACAGGATCTCCTCCACGGTGCGTGCGCCCGCCATGCCGTTGCCGATCACGACCAGTTTTTGTTTTGTTTCGCTCGTTTCAGTCATTGCTTTTTGTACTTTCTAGATCTTGCACGTTCTTGCGGGTGACGAACGCGTGTCCGTGGTTCACCCGGTTCCACTTTTCGTTAAATGACGTCCGCCCTAGTGGGGTGAGCTGGTCATGGATAGGTTGCAGTTTGATTCAGGCTCGTGCGGTGCGCTCGGGGGAGAGGGCACCACACGACAACCAACCAGCCCTCCCCGAGCGCACCGCACCGCGAGCGCGCCGCCTCCGCGTTCCCGGCGGAGCAGTAGCAGTCGTCCACTCCCTATCAAACAACGTCCCCCCCGATAGTCGCCGTCGCCGGGCCTAAACCGATGCCGGGTAGCGGCGAAACCGACCCGGACGCCGTTCCGCCCGCGCCGAGCCATGTCCGCGTCCAGGCGGGGGAGGCCGCGAGTAGTGTAAGCACCGCGAGAACCGCGATCCCGGCGAACGCGTAGAAGCCCGAAGCGTAGGTCCCCGTAGCGTCTTTGAGATGTCCGAGCACGAAGTTCAGGTAGTAGCCGCCGACGCCGCCCGCCGCGCCGACCAGCCCGGTGATCACGCCGATCTGCTTGCGGAAGCGTTGCGGCACGATCTGGAACACCGCGCCGTTGCCCATGCCGAGTGCGCCCATCAGGACGAGTAGAAGCAGGCACGAGACATAGAAGTTGGTGATCAGCACGCCGACCCCGACCGCCGCGAGGATACAGACCGCGTACAGCATAGACAGCACGCGCACGCCGCCGAACCGGTCCGATAGTGCCCCGCCCACGGGCCGCAAGAACGACCCGGCGATGATAAACGGCCACGTCCAGAAGCCGACCGCCGCTTTCGGGGCGTCGTACTGGTCCACGAAGAACGTGTTGAAGAAACTCGACAGCCCTACGAACCCGCCGAACGTGACGAAGTAGAGCAGGCACATCGTCCACGTGTCGCGCTGGGAGAGCACGGCGGCGTACCCGGCGAGCGGGGACACCTTCGTTTCGCCCGGTGCGGCGGGCGGGTCTTTCGCGAGCAGGGCGAACGCCGCGAACACCAGAAACACCGGCACCATCAGCAGGCCGAACACGTTGTGCCAGCCCAGGCTCTTCGCGAGGAGCGGCGCGAAGATCGTCGCGATAACAGTGCCCGAATTACCCGCGCCCGCAATCCCCATCGCGAGGCCCTGCAAATGCGGCGGGTACCAGCGCGAGGCGAGCGGGAGCGCGACTGCGAACGAGGCACCGGCGACACCTAAGAAGAACCCGATCACATACAGCGCGTTCGTGTCGCGGGCGAACTGATAGCCGATCAGGAGCGGCAACAGCGTCAGCGCGAGGCTCGCCATGCCGACGCGCTTGGAGCCGAACCGGTCCGATAGCCCGCCGAGCAGGAGACGCCAGAACCCGGCGGCGAGGAGCGGCACCCCGATCAGCGTCAGTTTCAGGGACGCCGGGTAGCCGGTTGCGACCGGCTGCGTGGCCGCGCCGGTCGCGGCCAGTGCCGCCATCGGCTTCAGGGCAATCACGTTCTCGTTCGGGTTTCCGGCGACACCCGGCGCGAGCGCGATACGTATCAGGTTCGATTGGGCGTTCACGGCGGCTATGCTCGCCGGGTCGGCGTTGCTCACCACGAACTTCTCGACCGGCTTGACCGAGGCGCGGGTCGCGTGCGCCGGATCGCCCGGTTTGATCACGAGGTTGTACACGGTTTTCGGCTGGTCGGCGGCGAGTTTCGGGTTGTCCCGCATCGTCTGCGGGCCTTTCACGATCAGCGTGTATTGCCCCGCCCCGGTGATTGCAGCTTGCGGCGTGACCAGTAAGTTCGCGCCGGTGAGTGCGGCGTCGGTCATCAGGAACGGCATCAACGCACCGAGGATGACCCAGATCATGAACGAGATGTCGAAGTGCAGGAACGCGGCGAGCAGAGACGGCGCGTGCCCCGACCTTTTTAGATCCGCTAATTTCATTCGATGGCCTCCGTCCCACTAAGTTGGGGACCGGACGGTCAGGGGGGGCTTCGGCACAGATGCCCCCTGTTTTTTTAACGCGCGAGATACCGACAAACAGGTTCTTCCTAGAACAGGAACTGAGTCTCTAAAATCAGCAGTGGTCGCTTCTTCGGGTCGGACACGCCCGCCGCGTGCGCGACTTTATTCGGCGTGATGTAGTAGGCGCGTAGACGCAGACCGCGATCCAGGTTGTACGTGCCGCCGAACCCGATATTTTCGTCGGTCTGGCTGCTCTCAGACTTCTCTCGCTTCAGCACGTCCCAGCCCGCCATCAGACTCCACGGGTGCGCGGAGCGGCCCGCGAACGTGTAGCCGCCGAGCAGGTAGTAGCCCTCGACCTTGTTTCCGGGCAGGAAATCGGAGAGCGTGACGGCGGGCGTAACCACCGTGTTCGGCAGTTTGAACGGCGGCAGTGCTTCGTACTTCCCGGAAAGATACTCGGTCTGCGCGAAAACGCCGCCGGAAGGGGCGGTGTACTGCGCGTCCAGCCCGAACAGTTCGCGCTTCGCGCCGTTGTTAATCTCCGTGGTCGCCGTCGCCCCGGTGCCGGTGACGACGCGCGTGCTGATCGAGCCGAAGTAGCCGCTCGCGCCGAGACGGAACGCGGGCGTGATGTAGTAGTGCGCGTGCAGAATCGTGTCTTTGGCGCGGTTGATGTCGTTCGAGAGCGTGCCGGTGCCGTCCACGACCGCGAGGGACACCGAGTACTTACCGGGCGCGTATTCGAGCTTCACGCCGCGATCCTGTTCCTGGCTGGAGAATAAGCCGCTCGTGCCCTCGTTAAAGGCGAGGAACCGCTCCGGCTGGTACGAGATCGCGCGCGGCTGGTTGATCGCGTAGCCGAACGGGTTTGGGAACTGCCCCGCCGTCACGGTCGGGAACTTCGCGGAACCGTCGCCGAACGTATACTGGCCGAACAGACGCCGCACGAACACCTGCGCCGAGCCGCTGGTGGAACTGTTGATGGCGCCGGGGTCACCCAGTTCGGCCACGACGCGCGTGTTGGCGGAGAGCGTGGTCGTGAACGCGATACGCGCCTCGCGGATCTTGAACGACTCGCCGTTTGTCCCCGCGAGGTAGTTGCCGTTGTAGCCGTTCGCCGTGCCCAGACCGCCCTCCGGGAACTGGCTACTGTCGGCGTTGGTCCGCTCGTACCGCCCCTGTATGAACCCGGATACGGTGAGCTTGCGCCCGTTCCCGAGGTCGAACAGGAGCGGTATCGGCGAGAGAGTGCCGTTGATCAGGGTAGATTGTGTCGCCGCCTTTTTTGCGGCGGGGTTGGTTGTGGTCGGCGTCGCTGAGACGGACGCCGGGGGAGGTGCAACGTGCGACGGGACCGGCGACGGGGTGGGTGTTTGCGCCTTCGCGGCGAGTGGTGCCGATAGGAGCGCGGTTGCGGGAACGAGCCATATCCATTTACATTCGTGCATTCGTTGTGTCAAACCTGTCCGGCCTTTTCGAATCGGGGAGCGATTCGTGGTGCCTGTTCTAGTCGGTGTCGGTTGCCACATGGCCCCGTGCGTTGTTGTTTTCAGATTGCGCCGCGCTGGCAAGGAACGGTTCGAGCTTCGCCGCGCACACTTTGAACTCCGGCATTTTCGAGACCGGATCGAGCGCGGGGTTGGTCAGCAGGTTCGCCCGCGCGCTCCCGGCGAAGTGGAACGGGATAAACAGCGTGTCCTCGCGTATGGACTGCGTCAGCCGCGCCCGCACCGAGGCGGTGCCCCGGCGCGTGGTGACCCGGATCATCTCGCCGTCCGTGGCGCGGAAGTGGCGCGCGAGGTTCGGGTGCATCTCCACGAACCCTTCGGGCGCGGTGTCGTGTAAGCCGCGAACGCGCCGCGTCTGCGTCCCGGATTGGTACTGCCCCATCACGCGCCCCGTGGTCAGATACAGCGGGTATTCGTCGTCCGGCTCCTCGGCGGCCGGCCGGTGTCGCACCGGGTGGAAGCGGGCGCGTCCGTCGGGGGTCGGGAACGACTTCGCGAACAGCCGGGGCGTGCCCGGATGATCCGCCGACGGGCAGGGCCAGAAAACCCCGGTTTCGGATTCGATCCGCTCGTAGGTGATCCCGGCGTAGTCCGCGACGCCGCCCGCCGACGCGCGGCACAATTCCGCAAAGATCGTCTCCGGGTCTGAAGACGGGAAGAACTCCCCGCGCCCGAGTCGGTGCGCGAGGGCGACCAGCATTTCGGCGTCGGTATGCACCCCGTCCGGGGGAAGTGTCGCCCGCCGGCGGCGCAGTACCCGTCCCTCCAGATTGGTCATCGTGCCGTCCTCTTCCGCCCATTGCGCGGTCGGTAGCACCACGTCCGCGCGGGCGGCGGTCTCGCTGAGGAAGATGTCCGACACGCACAGGAAATCGAGCGCACCCAGCCGCTCCTCAATGTGCGACGAGCGCGGCGCGGATACCACCGGATTGGAGCCGAACACGAGCAGTGCCTTCGGCCCGTCGTCCTGCCCGAGTGAGTCCATCAGTTCGTACGCCGAAACGCCCGCGCCGGGCAGTTCCTCCGGCGCGATGCCCCAGATTGCAGCGATTTGTTCGCGGTGCGCGGGGTTATTGATCGAGCGGTAGCCGGGCAACTGGTCGGCTTTCTGCCCGTGTTCTCGCCCGCCCTGCCCGTTCCCCTGCCCGGTCAGGCACCCCCAGCCGGAGGACGGCTTGCCGGGTTTGCCCAGCGCGAGCATTAAGTTGATGAACGCGAGCGTGTTGTCCACGCCCTTGCTCTGCTGTTCGGGACCGCGCGCCGTGAGGCAAATCGCGCTTCGCGCCGTGCCGAGTAGCCGCGCCGCCTCGCGGAGTTCGCGCACGGGCACCCCGGTGATCCGCTCCACGCGGTCGGGCCAGTAAGCGGCGACGGCGCGGCGCGTGGCGTCGTAGCCGCTCGTACGCTCGGCGATGTAGGCGTGGTCGAGGTAGCCGGATTCGGACGCGATGTGCAACAGGCCGTTCGCCAGTGCCGCGTCGGTGCCCGGCGTGAGTTGCAGATGCAGGGATGCTGTCGCTGCGGTGGGGGTACGGCGCGGGTCAGCGACGATCAGAGTGCCGCCGTTTTGCCGCATGTCGTCGAAGTGGCGCATGATCGGGGGCATCGTCTCGGCGGGGTTCGCGCCAACCAGTAGCACCGCGTCCGCCCCGGCGATATCCTCGACCGGGAACGGCAATCCGCGATCTATCCCGAACGCTTTGCCCCCCGCCGCCGCCGCCGAAGCCATGCAGAACCGCCCGTTGTAATCAATACGGGATGTGCGCAGAGCCACGCGGGCGAACTTCCCGAGCAGGTACGACTTTTCGTTCGTGAGACCGCCGCCGCCGAACACCGCGACGCCGTCGGGGGAACCGGCTTTCGCCTGCGCGTTTCGGATTTCGAGCGCGATCCGGTCCAGTGCGGCGTCCCACGAGACCGGGGTCAGCGGCGCGGCGCGGCATTCGCGCATCAGGGGCGTGGTCAGCCGGTCGGGATGCATCAGCAACTCGGTCGCAGTCCAGCCTTTGCGACACAGCCCGCCTTTGTTGGTCGGGAAGTCGCGGGACTCGACGGTGAGCGCGCCACCCGCCGACGTCGCAAGGCCCATGCCGCATTGCAGGGCGCAATAGGGGCAATGGGTCGCGGTCACTCGCCGTGCTCCCCAAAAAGGAACCCGGCGTCCACGACCAGCGTGCCGGTGGTGCCGCGCGGCGCGGCGAAGTAGATCGCGAGCGTTTCGCCCGCGTGGTGCGCCTCGACGATAACGAGCGGGACGTGGAAATCGGCGTTGGGGCCGACGGGGAAGTAGCGGATCGGCGAACCGTTCACGGCGAACGCGAGGTAGACGAGTTCGTCGGAGGCGTTCCCGGCGCGAAAATAGACCAGCCGCGCCGTGGTACCCGCCGGGACGCGGATGGCAAGCGCGTCGTCGAGAAGGGCGAGTTCAAACAAGCCGCGTCCGGCGAACGGGAACACGCCCTGTAAAAAGCGGGGGTGAACGGTGCCGGTACGCAGATCGCGCTCCTGCCGGGTTTCGGTTAAATTAAGGGTGTCGGACATCGGTCGGTAGCCTCGTTACTCCGCCACGCGACACTGCGCAGAGGGATTTTTTCGCCACACGCGCCGCATGATAATGAGAACCACGCGACACGAAACGGCGAACAATAAGGGAAGGCGACCCCGCCGAACACCGAACCGGAAAAAGAGTTTTTTGAGTGCGTAGGCGACCGCGCCGGCACGCCGATGATAAGAACCGTTGTGCTCGGAACGTGTCCGATTGACCGGCATTGTATCGAGCATTTGTTTCCGTTCTGTTTCCACCACAACGAGCGCGGATATATATTTTTTCGGGAACCGTGCGGGAGCGCGGGTGGTAGGCTAGTCTTATGAAGATACGGTGGACGGCGGGTAGCGTGCGGCTACGGATTTCGCCGACGGAGTTGTCACGGCTGGAGCGGGGCGAGCCGCTGGAAGAACGCCTCGGATTGCCGGGCGGCGCGGCGGGCGGGCGTGGCTGGGTGATAGTGCTGGCTCCAGGAAGCGAGACGAGTGCGATCGTGGCGGACGGGAACGTCGTGCGCTTCGATCTGGGACGCGCGGAGGTAGCGCGGCTCTCGGACCCGACAATCGAGGGCGTTTATTGCCAGCAACCCGCGGATAGCGGAGACGGTGGCGACGGCTTTTCGTTCTACGTCGAGAAAGACTTCCCATGCATTCACCCGCGCCCGTCCGAGATCACCGAGCCGGAAACGGAAACGTTTGCGCCGCCGGTCGGTTTCGCGGAGCGAAAAGCGTAGTTCGTCGCCAGTCGGTCGAGTTATGCGACTGGAATCCGGGAACAATTCATTGTCCGTAACTATTCAGCCCATATGTAGTGAGGTGTAACCGTTGCGATCTACTACATATGGGGTTTAGGTTGGTCTTTGTCACTATGGTAGACTGCAAAAATGC
>JAYUUO010000133.1:0-12399 GCA_043754515.1 Armatimonadota bacterium | reverse complement strand
CGGACGGCCAGCCGCTCGGGTCGCGGCGGTTCTCCCCCGCTGAGCGGGCCGCGAGCGCGACCTACACCCTGAACTGGCGGCGCGTCCCGGTCGGCACGCACGCCCTGACCGCCCGCGTCACCGACAGCCGCGGCGCGGTCGGCATGACGGCGGTCACGGTGAACTTCGCGGTGACGCAGGACCCCGCCCTGACCCTGCCCGCGCCGACCATCGTGCACACGGCGGGCAACAACGCGTCGCTGGTGACGATCTCGATGCCGGTGCCCACTCCCGGCGCGACGGAGGCCGAGCGCAGGGCGTTCCTGGAGACGATCCGCGGCGCATGGATCCTCTACACCGTGGCGACCCGCGACGGATCGAACGCGCTCGTCGCCCTGGACCCGGCGACCGACAAGACGGCCCAGTACTACGCGCTCCCGTTCCTGGTCGGCCTCGGGGAGCACATCGTGGCGGCTCGGCGGTGCGCTCGGCGCGGTACGCGGCGGGGCTGTTCGCCGGGGGCGGGTCGGGCAGTCTGGGCGGGGGGGTCTTCTACAACACCGGGGACGGGCTCGACTCGACGGCGACGGTGACGGACGCATCGGGACAAGCGGTCGCGGGGGGAGCCTTCCGTTACGACGGGTTCGGGAACCTGCTCGGGGGGGACGGCGGTCTCCAGCCGTCGCTGTACAACGGGCAGCAGTACGACGCGGAGACGGGGCTGTACTACCTGCGGGCGCGGTACTACTCGCCGGAGCTCGGGCGTTTCATCTCGGCGGACTCCAAGCACGCGGACGGCAACGACTACGCCTATGCCGGGAACGACCCTATCAACATGGTCGACCCGAGCGGGACCGAGAGCCTCGTCGGGGAACTGACGGCGATCTTCATCGATTCGTTCATGGATACGTTGCAGATCCCATTCATAGGCTCGGGATTCATCGGGGAGGCATTCGGCGCGGCCTACAGTGGGGGCGAGGCTATCGTCCAAGGGAAGAGTTGGAGTGACGTCGGTAAAGCCACCGAGGCCGGAGCGAACGCCGGGAGCCTGTTCGGCATGGCCGGCTCGATACCAATGGTGAACCTGCTGTTGGGCGGGGTTGGTGCATACACTGCGGTACAAGCAACCAGCGATGCCATCGACAACAGGCAATACGGACTGGCGGTATACCGAGGACTCTTCGCTGTCTTAGCCCTGCACGCCGTCGCGGAATCAGCTGGTGGTGCGCTCAGTCACATAGCGGAACGCACGATAGCTATAGATGAACTGGCGTACGGATCGACCTCTCCGGTGGACGATGGTTTGCAGGAGTTGTAAGGTGCTGCCGCAGATGCCAATGTTCCCTTAGGCGCGCAAATGGGACAAGTAGGAACTGCACTTCGGGTTACTGGTAAGAATGGTATTACTAAGATATACACGTCGAGTTCTGCGCGCGGTCAGCGCCCCCCATTGCATCCTGATGTCCAGCGGGAATGGGATAGTATAGTAACTACTCCACCTGTCGGTGGAGTGGGGAACGCAAAAGGCGCTTGCGGTGAGCCTTATGCCATTAGTAATGCTTTGTACGACGGACAGAGTCGAGATGATCTGAGAGGAGCGGAAGTGCTTTCTGTATTCCTCAAAGGTAGTTTGCGAGGGAACGTAATAGAGCCATGTAAAGGGTGCAAGCCATTAATAGATGCGTATGGAACAAAAGAAGCGTTTCCTTTACCGTAAGGATCTACCAATGAATGATGAAAGCATATCCATAGGTGATTACTACTATGGAGTGGTGTTAGAAGAAGATACTCCTTTTTTGCTAACGAACGAAAATGTATCACGTTGGTGTGATTTCATGATCACATCTCTTCGTAAGAGCGAATTCTTACCCGCTGATATGTTAGTTTTCGTAGATGAGCGTGATCAACTTGGACATATGGCAAAAGAAAAAGAACTTATAAATACCCGCGCTGTGATAGCAAAGAAGTCAAATGACTTACTGACAAAGCTGAATAGTGGAAGAGGGGAAGGTAAAGGACACAAATCGTTTCCCAGAATAGAGTTGGGGCCAGAGATGAACAAAGAGAAATCAGAATGGTACGCAATGAGTGCTCTATCTTGTCTCTTTATTGAGTTTGATCACTACTCCTCTGATTTTCAACTCAGCGTCGGTCACTTTGTTGATTTTATGGATCAGGCAAGCGATCTTGTAAATCCTTCTTTTCGGTACGAAATGGTCGAAATACTTCACCAGTGTTTAGAACTGCCATAGAGACGCACACGTCATAGCCGTATGCCATCTTTGGCAAGGACTGCGGTTCAAATGTGTGACTCCCCGAGTAGCGGGGCGGGGCGCGGGTCGGGCCTGCTCGAGATCGTGGACCGGAGCGGCAACAGGCTCACGTTCACGCCGACCGGGATCACGTCCTCGAACGTTTTCAAGTCCGGTACCGACCCAGTGAAGTCGGTGGTGATCACGCGCTCGGGCGGGCTGTCCGGCTACATCACGGCGATCCAGGACCCGAACGGCAAGAGCATCCGGTACGACCAGAGCGGCGGCGACGACCTGACCTCGGTGACGAACCGGGTGGGGGACACGACAAGATATACGTACGACCGCCGACACCTGATCACGGCGATCCTCGACCCGCGCGGGTTCCTACCCATCCGAAACATCTACGACGCGGCGGGGCGGCTGGTCGCGGTGCTGGACGCGAAGGGGAACCAGACCACGTTCGAGCACGACCATAGCCCTGACACATTAGAAGCGTCAGTCGGCTTAAGAAGGCACTTAAGGGCGTTTGACATTCATCAGGCCTTCGATAGGAAGTGAGAGTCCAGGGCGGTACTGCCCCTGACTCTCACGAGCGGGACTCGAAGCGGTATACTACCAAGTAACCCTCGCGGGGCGAAAGGAAGAACGTTATGCCCAGCCCGTTTCCCGGCATGGACCCATATTTAGAAAGCACGCGATTCTGGCGCGGCGTTCACGGTGACTTGATGATTCGCTTCAAAGACGAACTGAACGCGCAGTTGCCGACGCCGTTCGTCGCGTCGCTGGAGGAGCGAGTATATCTGTCGCTCCCGGACGCGGTGTACCCGGATGTTACGCTACTTCGCCGACCGGGGCCGCGTGACACTATGGGTAGCGGGCGCGGCACCGTCGCCGATGCCCCGGCCGCGTTTACGTTTTTAGACGAAGAGGTTTACGAGCCGTACATCGAAGTGCGGACCGGCAATCGGAACGAGCGGGTGGTTGCGGTCGTCGAGTTGATCAGTCCCAAAAACAAGAGCCGTGAGTCGAACGGGCGCGACGCCTACCTTCGCAAGCGCGACGGTTTCTTCCGTAGCCCGACTCATTTTCTAGAGATTGACCTGTTGCGTGACGGGGCACACACCCTCGCCGTGCCGCGTGAGAACCTGGACGAGGCGTTCGGCGATGACTGGCGATACGCGGCGTGTTTGCGCCGGTGGGACGCGAACCGCACAATGGAAGCGTGGGCGGTTTCGGTGCGCCAGCGACTGCCCCGCGTGAGCGTGCCGCTGACCGCGGAGTTTCCCGACGCGGTGATTGATCTGCAAGCGGCGTTCGCCACGATGTATTCGAGCAGTGGTTTCGACCGGCGCGTGGACTACACCAAGCCGCCGGTTCCCGTGCTGACGCCGGAGGAGGAGACGTGGGCGGACGCGCTACTTCGGGAGCGAGCCTTGCGCCCGTGATGCGGGGCGCGGCGGTCGGTGACGCCCCGGTACCCGCGTGCTACAATGCGCGTATGAACACCGTCCCCGTCAATCAACCGCGCCTTCTGGAAACGTTTCTTGCCCTGCTCCGCTTCAACACGCCGTCCCGGAGCGAGAAGCCCGCGTCCAATTTTTGCGCCGACTACCTGTGCAACCTCGGCTTCGATGTCACCTTCGACGACACGGGCGAGAAAGTGGGTGGCAACGTCGGTAACCTGTTCGCCTTCAAGCCGGGCACCGATCCCAGCGCCGCCCCGATCTTTTTCTCGTCCCATCTCGACACCGTGGAAGCCACGCCGAACATGGAGATCAGCGTGATTGACGGCGTGGTGCGTAGTGTCTCCGACACGATCCTCGGCTCCGATGACAAATCGGGCGTCGCGCCCATTCTAGAGGCGATGACGCTTCTGGCCGAGTCCGGCGAGCCTCACGGCGACATTCAGGTTATTCTGAGCATCTGCGAGGAGATCGGGCTGGTCGGCGCGAAGCACGTTGACCCGTTCCGCATCAAAGCGCGGTACGGCTTCGTGCTTGATAGCGGCCCGCCCATCGGTTCCGTGACGATCTCCGCCCCTTCCCAGAACAGCCTGTTCATCCGAATCGAGGGCAAGGCGAGTCACGCGGGCGCGGCTCCGGAAGCGGGGGTCAGCGCGATTCGCGCCGCCGCGAACGCCATCGCGAAGATGACGCAGGGGCGTATTGACTCCGAAACCACCGCGAACGTCGGCACGATCGAGGGCGGGACGGCGCGCAACATCGTGCCCGCGCTGGCATTCGTCGTTGCGGAAGCTCGCTCGCTCAACAACGAGAAATTGGAGGCGCAGACCAGACACATGGTCGAAACGTTCGACCGCGAGTCGGCGGCGATTGGCGCGCGGGCATTCGTCGAGGTGATCGAGGAGTACAAGACATACCGCCTGGCCGAAACCGATCCCCCCGTGCGGATCGCCCGGAACGCGGCGGATGCGTGCGGGTTCCCGTTCGCGACGCGCGAGTCGGGCGGCGGCTCGGACGCGAACATTTTCAACGGCTTTGGGGTGCCGACCGTGGTGCTCGCGTGCGGGATGCAGGCGATCCACACGCACGGCGAGTTCTGCCACATCTCCGACCTGGTGAAGGACGCGCAATGGGTGGTCGAAATCGTCCGCGCCGCGCGGTCGTTCCGGAAATAGATCGTGCCATCTACCGCCGAAACATACCGCGACGCCGCGCTGGAACATCTTGGACGGGCGCAATCTCTCTACGGGGATGACAAGCAAGGAAACTGGTTTCTGATACGCTACATCTCCGGTCTCGCGGTTGAGTGTCATCTTCGCGCGTTCATGCGCCGCATGACACCGGAGTTCGAACCGCGTCATAATCTAGAGATGCTGGCGAGGGCGTCGGGCTTTTTCAACATCGTTCCGATAAGCGACATCGAGCGATTCGCGGAGCGTTTTGCCACTCTCAATCAGCGATGGCAAGCCAGTCAGCGATACGACTCGGAGCGTCAGATGCTGGACTACCTGAACGAGGTTCGCGCGGAGTTCAATAAGCGGGGCAACCGACTCGAAAACTTGAGCAAGTTTGCGTTCGGCAACGCGCTGTACGTAATCAATTATGGGGAGGCAAAATGGGAAAATTGGCAAGCCGGGTGACTGACGTCATCCGCCTACACCTCACGGACGCCGTGGTTGAACTGGACGAAGGTCAGACACGTCTACACGGGCGCGTCGTGACGAAGGCGTTCGCGGACAAGGAGCAGATTGACCGTCAATCCGAGTTACGCTTCATGCTCCGCAATGAGTTGGGTCCGGATTATCCATCTGTGGGCATACTGCTGACCTACACCCCGGATGAACTGCACGTTATGCAGGCGACGTAGGCGCGACCCGCGAAGCCGCGCCGCGACGGCACTCACAATCGCCGCGATCACGACGCGGCGTGCCGGGGGCTTTGTCGGATTATCTATTTGCTGGCCTGTTCCCTCGCCGCCGCCAACTTTCGCAGTGTCGCGATCGCCCGTTTGAGCGGGGTATAGCTCGCCGCCTGATGTTCCTCGGAATGTGGCTCCCCCGCGTACTGCTCGAGTGTTGGGAGCGCGGCAATAGCGGGTTCGCCGATCGTGACCAGGGCGGAGACGACGCCGGGATCAATCTCGCGGGTTTGCGCGACCGTGCCATCGGCGTTTTTGGTTTGCGTCATTCCTTCTTCGATCCGTTCGATCAGGGCGGGCACGGCGGCACCCGCCGCATCGCCGAAAGCACGAAGCGTATCCGTGACGACCTCATGCCGTCCGTTATACAGGCTGTCCGGGTCCGGCTCCTCGTAGTCGCGGAGGGCACGGATCATGCGTGGTACCACCCGCTCCGGTTGACGCACGATCGTCCCCAGCGACACCAGAGCCGCCCGTTTAACCCAGATGTTGTCGCTCTCGGACTGCGCGAGAAGAAAGTCCACGGCGGCGTCCGTGCCCCGCGTGACAGACCCGAGCGCGTACAACGCCGCGATCCGCTCGCCGTTCCCGTCGCCGACGCTTCCTGTCTCCGCCATTGCGAACAGCAACAGGATCGTGTTCGGCGCGACGCGAGCCACGTCCTCGCCGAACATCCTCAGAATACGCGCGCCGTTCGCACGCCGCACCGGGTCGTCCGGGGAAAGCCAGCCCGCTACTCGCCCGATGCGCCGGTCGTCGCCCGCTAGCATCGCCTTGATCGCTTTGTGAGTGCTCGAAGAGCGGAACCCCTCGGTCAAGACCCTCTCCAGCACCTCGTCCGCGAAAAGATCGGTGGCTTCCGCCCCCAGTTCCGCCAGCGTCTCCTCGGCCTGATACCGTTTTCGCGGGTCGCGGAGAATGTCCCGGATACGACCGGGGTCGCGCAACACTTCCGTGCGCAGGGCGCGAAACACGAACCCGATTGACATTGCCTGTTGTGTCAGGCGTGTCGCCCGAATAGATTCGCGGGTGTCGGCGGCGAAGACGCCGCGCAGAAGCTCCCACATTTTTCGGGAGACAGGCCCCGGCTCAACCCATTCGTCGGCGTCTCGTAGCGCGCGGAATGGCTTTTGCTCCTCCGCGACCGCCTGCTCGTACTTCGCCCGGATCCGCTCCTCGACGCGTTTCTTCCGGTCGCGGTCGCGGTCTCGTAGTCGCGCTGCTTCCTGGCTTAGTTCCGTATTCAAGGAATGAAGCGAGGCGTACCAGGGTGCGAACGGGAAATCCGGCTCGTTCACGGCGGCGCGAACCGCCGCCTGTGAATCCTCGCGCAAAGGCATTACCCTGCGGGAGGCGGCGTGGCGCGATGCTTCGTCATCCGAAACGAGATCTTGGAGCAGTTCGCCGAGCGGTTTATTGGGTTCGTCCATGAGGTTTCAACGACGTCGTTATCGTCTGGCCTAGCGCAGATGTTAAAAGAAACAGGGTGCCAGAGGCGGGAACCACCGTTCTGCTGACGCGTCTCATCGTCACTGGTTTTGACGCTCCCGGCTTGCGCTAAAATTGCTGGGGTTGTTCACTGCGCTGCACTAGCCGTGTGTATGACCTGAACCCCTGCACTCAAGAGTTTTGAGGTCAGTTGCTTCAGTTGATCCTGACGATCAGCCCCATAGTGCAGTCTTCGATGACAACCTGGACACAGCGCGGCTGCATTTCCGGGCGTGTCGCATCCACCCTCACTGAGCGGCTTCAAGTGATGCACCTCAACGTAGGGCATACCATCGTCTTTATAAAAGCCAGTTTGCCCACACTGCTCGCAGTTGTGATTGGCGCGGAGGCGTACCCAGGCAATGACCGCGGCACTACGCTCGAACACCTGAATCGAGCGAAGGACACGCTGGGGTTTATGATCCGCGATTATTCGGGCAAGATCTACTTGCGGCAAAGTCTCGTAGTAGTCGGCTTGTTGCCCCAGGTCCCCCCACATCTTGGTGACCGTCTTCAGGCAATAACGGAACGGTTCTCCCTCATGCCTGTGGAAGAGGCTATCGGCTTTTTTGATGCTATGCGCCAGTGCTGCCGCCATCCCGCGCACCGGAAATGGCGATACCCTATCTTGTTTTTCATCCCCGGATGATGTGAAATAACGGGTGAATATGACCGGGCTGGTCTTCGCCTGCTCCCACACCTCGCCTGCCGTTAGGTCCGCGCCAGCAGAAAGAACCGCCTCGGCGATCTCCAGGTAGGGTATGCGCCTATAAATCATCAGTCAGATTCTCCCTTCTCATCCGAAAAGACCCACGTATGGCGCCCCCCTTACGACTTCAGTCCCGCCGACAAACCAACAGCCGCCACGAAGATACTATTCCATCTCCGCCAGAATCCAAGTTGCGTTCTTGGGCGTTACCAAGCTCACCAGCTCCCCACTCACCACGCCGCGGAACCAGCGTCCGGAACCGGTGAAAGCCGCATATTCGCCCTCGTAGTAGAGCCATACACGACTGCAATGAGCACTTCACTTTATGCCGGTACGGTTAGAACTCCGCGTAGCCTGGCGTGCGCGGGAACGGGATCACGTCCCGGATATTTTTCATGCCTGTCACGTACATCATCAGTCGCTCGAAACCGAGGCCGAAACCCGCGTGCGGCGCGGTGCCGTACTTGCGCAGTTCGAGGTACCACCAGTACGATTCTTCCGGCAGACCCTGCGTCCGGATTTTGTTCAGTAGCACGTCGTGCCGCTCCTCGCGTTGCGACCCGCCGATGATCTCGCCGATGCGCGGCGCGAGGACGTCCATCGCCCGCACCGTTTTATCGTCGTCGTTCAGGCGCATGTAGAACGCCTTGATTTCCTTCGGGTAGTCCGTCACGACCACCGGCTTGCCGAACGTCTCCTCGGTCAGGTACCGCTCGTGCTCGGATTGCAGGTCAACGCCCCAGCGCACAGGGAACTCCCATGATTTATTCGCCTTTTCTAAAATAGCGATGGCTTCGGTGTAGGTGATGTGCGCGAACTCCGACGTGGCGACATTTTCGAGCGTTTTGAGCACCGTGTCGTCAATGCGCTTGTTGAAAAACTCCAGGTCGGCGGCGCAGTGATCCAGAACGTACTGGATGACATACTTCAGGAACGACTCGGCGAGGGCGCGGTCGCCGTCCAAATCGCAGAACGCCATTTCCGGCTCGATCATCCAGAACTCGGCCAAGTGGCGTGGCGTGTTCGAGTTCTCGGCGCGGAAGGTCGGGCCGAACGTGTAGACGTTCGTGAACGCGAGCGCGAAGATCTCGGCTTCGAGCTGCCCCGAAACCGTCAAGTGCGCCCGTTTCCCGAAGAAATCCTCGGCGAAATCAACCGCGCCGGTGTCGGTGCGCGGCAAGTTCATCATATCTAGCGTGGAAACGCCGAACATCGCGCCGGCTCCTTCGGCATCGCTCGTGGTGATCAGCGGCGCGGTCAGGTACACGAAGCCCCGCTCCTGGAAGAACTTGTGGACCGCGAACGCCAGCACGGAGCGCACCCGATAAACCGCGCCGAACGTATTGGAGCGGGGGCGCAGGTGGGCTATCTCGCGCAGGAACTCCATCGTGTGGCCCTTCTTTTGCAGGGGGTAGGTGGCAGGATCCGCCGTGCCAAGCACCTCCATCGCGCCCGCTTTAAGTTCCACCGCCTGCCCCGCGCCGGGGGACGCGACCAGTTCGCCGGTGACCGTCAGGCACGCACCGGTAGTCGCGCCCGCGAGCACGTCTCCGGGGATCGTCCCGGCGTCTACCACGATTTGTAGGTCGGCGAACGAGGAGCCGTCGGAGAGTTGGATGAAAGTAACGCCTTTACTGTCGCGCCGGGTTTTCACCCAGCCCCGCGCGGTCACGGTCGCGCCGGGGGTGCCGGTCAAAAGGTCGCGGACGTAGCCGCCGGGTTCGGTCATGGGTTCGGTAACTGCCTTCTCAAAGTAGACTTTTCTGTGAATGATAGAATATCACGCGGCGAACACGGCGTGCGTGGAAGAGTCTTTATGAGCATCAACACGCGGTTCAAAGCGTGTCTCAGACGGGACTGGCGGTCTACCTTCCCTCAGTTCAAACCGTGGGATGCGAGGAATCAACCCCATCTGGCGAAGATGCTCTGCTTCGTGTGCGACGATTTCCACGCCGATAGAGGGCTGTATTACTTCCTGATCGTGCAGTTCAGTACAAACGAATCCGGCAAATTCACCGTCGAGGTCACAATCACCGGCGAAACAGACTCGCCGAACAAAAGGAGCAGTGGGATCGCGTTAGCCAACGAAAGAAGTATCGGCACCTATCGTATCGCCCGGTTCTGGGGCGGCGCGGACTATTGGTGGCGACTTCAACAGAGCATGACGTCCGACATTTTCGCGGGGCTGGGAATGGGCGATCTTGCGGATCTAGCCGCGCAACTCGCGGAGATAGAAAAGAACGCGTGGCGACCATCCCCCGAAGATGTTTCCGAGGAATCTATTTTTATGAGTCCCTTATTCGACCTGAATGCGAAGATCACTGACTTCGTCCTCCCCAAGTTAAAGATAGGAGCGTCCCGACGACACGCCGGGGAGTCGTCCAAAGTGCCCTGCTGACGTCCGCGTTCGTACTAGCCGGATGTACAAACCGTGCGACCGAGCCTCGGCCGAACGAACCTCCCGAACCTACATATCCTGGATCATTCCTGCCTGAGCGGGTGTATGCATTTACACATGAAACGACCGGGATATCGAGTTTCATCCCTGTAGATGGGAAGGGGCAGGCGACACAGTTCGCGGCTAGCACAGATCCGGTTGCATTAAACTGGCTATACGGGTTAAAGCCAAATATTTTTCTGCCGCTCGTGGATGGCAAGCACCTTCACCGGATCGGGTGCCTTAGTCTGGAGGAAGCGCATACGCCGGACGGGAAATATATGGCCGACAGCGAGACGTTTGTTTATTTTCGGATGCGCGATTGGTATGTAGTCGCTCCGTTCGTAGAGTGGGATAATCTAGAAGGCGGGGGGTATCCGCGCAAAGTGCCGCGCGCTAATTTGCACGCGACTGATTTCAAGGCTGATTTGACACTCCTCCCCTCGTTCGATTCGGCACGTTACCAAAAATCGCGTGGTGAGCACCAGAAACTCATGGCGCGGCTCGCACAGTCGCGCACCCGGCGATGACCGGTATGACCCAAACGACAAAACTACCCGCGCCGGAATATATTTCATATTTCCCTGCAACCGTGCCGACTGCCCGCGTGTCCCAAGTGGCATACGCGGCCACACCTACTTGCCGCGCTCATCCGATATCCTGTTTATCAAACCCGAACAAACCGTCGCGCGAGGAGGCGACAACCGATGACGTTTGGTGATGTACTCTCGATAACCCTGCTGATAGTCGTGACCGTGGTCACGCTCTGGGCGGGCATTGTCGCGTTCGCCGTTATCTTTTCGCGCCGGGCGCAGGTCGCCGCCGACGCCCTGACCGCTTCTCCCGGCAAACAAGTCGGCATCGGCGTTCTCGTCGCGGCCGTTGTCGGGTTGCTTAGCGTCTCCCTGATGACTGCGGGCGGCCCCGTCTCCGCCGTCGGCTTCGCCGTGCTCGCCGCTGCGCTCGCGCTCGCCGTGCTCGGCTCGTCTGGCCTGGCACTCGTGGTCGCCGCGCGGCTGCGCGAGATGGATGCCCGCTACTCGCCGCTCTCCTCTGTTGCGGGCGGCGCGGCACTCGCCGTCGCCGCTGGGCTACTCCCGCTGGTCGGCTGGTTCTTTATCATGCCGGTGAGTCTGTTCGCGTCGCTCGGCGCGGGCGTCGCCGCGCTGACCGCTAAACTAAAGACCGTGACGCAGATCGAGCGGCAACCGAGCGCACAGGATGCGGTGCCTTCCGCGTCCGCCTTGTAACGAACCCAGAAAGCGATGATGCGATGAACCGACGGGATTACCTGACACTCGCGGGCGCGACCGCGTTGCTGGCCGGTGCCGGTTGCGGCCGGGTCGGACAACGGGTGCTCAAAGGACGCGCGGCACCTCCGTCCCCCGTTTCCGCTCTGGCGGGGGAGGCGGGGGGTAAAGTTGAGGCAAGCACGCGGCTCCTGAACCGCGCCGGGTTCGGCGGCGCGCCCGGCGACCAGGAACGGCTTGCAACAATAGGACACGCGGCGTGGGTCGCGGAGCAACTTAAGGCTCCGGCGGGCACCAGTATTCCCTCGCTCGTCGGGCTGGGTCTCGGCGCGCTCACGGGCGGCAAGAACGGCGATAGCGGGGACGGCGAGACGCCCGGTCTGCTGTTCCGGCTTTCCGGGATCGAGCCGCTGCACTACGCGACCTACGAACAGCGCGACTGGCCCGAAGCGAAGGTGCGCGCCGCGCTGACTCAAGCCGCCCTCCTCCGCGCCGTGTACAGCAAGTGGCAACTGCGCGAGCGTATGGCGGCGTTCTGGAGCGACCATTTCAACATATATGGCCCGAAAGTGCTGGACTTCGGCCCGGCGTACGCGACGACACACCTGACTTACTACCTCAACACCGACCAGTCGAACGTCATCCGGCGTCACGCGCTCGGGCGGTTCCCCGACCTGTTGCAGGCATCCGCCCGGTCGCCCGCCATGCTCGGCTACCTCGACAACCAGAAGAGTATGAACGGCACCGCGAACGAAAACTACGCCCGCGAGATCATGGAACTGCACACGCTCGGAATCGGGGGCGGCTACAGCCAGAAGGACGTGCAGGAGGTCGCTCGCTGTCTCACCGGCTGGGGCGTCGAGGATCGGTTCTACCACAAGCGCGGCACGTTCCGCTTCG
>JAYUUO010000132.1:0-4081 GCA_043754515.1 Armatimonadota bacterium | reverse complement strand
CGATCCCCGCCGCTTGCGCCGCCTTCGGCAGGAGCGAGGTGGCCGTCATCCCTGGTATCGTGTTCGTCTCCAGCGTCACGATCTCGTCGTCTTCGAGCACGAACATGTCGGTGCGGCTCATCCCCCGGCAACCGAGAAGCCGGTGGCACTGCACCGCGATGGCTTGCGCGTCCTTCGTCGCCTGCTCCGAGATGCGGGCCGGGACAATCTCCACCGCGCCCGACTCGCCGCTCGAATACTTCTGCTCGTAGTCGAAGAAGCCGTTCTTGCTCACGATCTCGACCACGGGGAGCGGGATCGGGTCGTCATTACCCAGCACCGCGACCGTGATCTCGACGCCCACCATTTGTTGCTCGACCAGCGCGGTATCGTCGTAGCGGAACGCGAGTTCGAGAGCCGGACGCAGTTGAATCTCTTCCGTCACCACCGAGCAGCCGTACGTGCTTCCCTGCTCGCTCGGTTTGACAATCACGGGGTAGCCGAGGTTTCGTCCGACATCGCCGATCACGCGCCGGGTATGTGCTTCGTCGTCCTTGTACAACACCATGCCGGGCGGGGTGGCGATGGTTTCGGTGCCGACGAACGCCTTGTACCGCGCCTTGTCCATCGCGAGCGCGGACGCCAGTACGCCCGACCCGGTGTAGGGGATGCCGAGCGTCTGCAAGAAACCCTGTACCGTGCCGTCCTCGCCGCCTGGGCCGTGCAACGCGATAAATACGACGTCGGGGCGGTCGGATTTTGGATACGTGGCGAGCCGCGGCAGGTCCGCCGTGTCCATCGTCGTCACTTCGTACTTCTCGGGGTCGAGCGACGACACGATTTGCGCCCCGGTGTTTAAGGAAACGTCGCGCTCGGCGGATGTCCCGCCGCAGAGAACGGTTACTTGGAGTTTAGTCATTAGTTTGTTGTTTTTGGACGGCCCGTCATTCGTCTACCGGAGACGCTCACATCCTGCTTAATAGAGCGAGTAGCCCTTCACCCGCCGGTCGAATATCACCCGCGCCGAGCGTGATCACTACGTCGCCGGGGCGAACGTCCGCCGCGAGCCGCGCCGGGAGGTCATCCTTATCCGGGACATAGACCACTGGCGGGGCATCGGGAAGCGCGGCGATACGCTCGGCGAGCGTTGCGGACGACACGCCGGGGATCGTTGCTTCTCGGGCGAGGTATATGTCGGTGAGATAGACGGCGTATGGTGCCGCCGCCCCCGGAGGTCGTGCCCCCACCCCCCCGGCCCCCCTCCCCCGCTGCGCAGGAGAGGGGGGAGTAGATGCAGTTCCACCGTCGATCAACACGGGGCTGTCTACCGACGAATCGTTCCCCGCATTTCCTCCCCCCTCTCCTGCGCAGCGGGGGAGGGGGGCCGGGGGGGTGGGGGCACGACCTCCGGGGGCGGCCGCGGCGACGACCCACCCCGAGCACCCGTACGCCAGCGCGTCCGCGAACTCGTCCATCAGGTCGCGGGTTCGCGACGGCAAGTGCGGCTGAAATACTGCGACGATACGCCGCCCCGGAAATGCCGACCGCGCTGCCGATAAGGTCGCGCGTAGTTCGGTCGGGTGGTGTGCATAGTCGTCAATGATCGTCACGCCGCCCGCCTCGCCGATCCGCTCGAAGCGCCGCCCCGTTCCGGTGAAAGATTCCAAACCCGCGACAATGTGTTCCCGGGCTACTCCCGCAACGACTCCGACAAAAGCGGCGGCGACAGAGTTGCTAACGTTGTGCAGACCGGGAACGCCTAATTTCACGCGTCCAATAAGTATGCTATCGGTGTCCGCGTCGCCAGTGTACTTTCGGACGCGGTGCTTCAGCGTGAACGAGGGCGTTTCGTCTTGCATTTCTATATTGTCTGCGTAAAGAATGTTGTCTAAAGGAACCGACTCGAAATCAGGAGCAACGCTGTAGACCGCTGTGTCGACGTGACTAACCGCCTTGATTCCAACTGCTTTGGCTTTTGCGTCATCGCTACAAACAATGGCCGTGCCGTATTCGTTCACCTGCGAAACGAACCGCTCAAAAGACCCGATTACGTGCGCCTCGTCGCCGTGGTAGTCGAGATGATCCGCCTCAATGTTCAGAATTAGCGCGACCTCCGGGTGTAGGTACAGGAAGCCGTCGTATGCCTCGCACGACTCCGCGACTACAAACTCACCTTTGCCGTTTCGCGCGTTCCCGCCGATCAGTGGTAGGTCGCCCCCGATCAGCACGGTAGGGTCAAGCCCCGCATGGATCAGGATGGAAGCGACCATGCCGGTTGTGGTCGTCTTGCCGTGCGTGCCCGCGATAGCGATCCCGCGCCCGGCGTTCACGATCTCGCCCAGCACCTCCGGGCGACGGTAGACCGGGATGCCACGCTCCGTCGCCGCGACAACTTCCGGGTTCGCCTTCGGGATCGCGTCGGAGACGATCACCGCCGAAACGTCCGCGCCGACGTTCGCCGCGTCATGCGTCGTGTAGACCGTCGCGCCGACCGCTTCCAGACGTGCTTGGAGCGGCGCGGCTATGCCAGGGTCGGCCCCGAAAACCGTCCGCCCGCGCTCGGCGAGTACGTGTGCGATCGCGCTCATGCCCGCGCCGCCGATGCCGACGAAGTATAACGCACCGGTAGTCGGCAACGAGCGGGGCTGATCGGGGATGATGTGGTCTGTATAATGCAATTTAGTTCCGAACCTCCGGTCCCACAATCATACCGTGCCGGCCAGACACCGGCGAACGCCACGCGCCGCTCCCCACGCTCGGAACGTCGGCGGCGGCGCGTGCCTCGGATTCATCGGCAACGCGGCGCAGTTCGCGCGCCATCTCGCGCGGGTCGCGCCGGAACGGGTACTGCGAGATGTTAAGTAGCACGCCGATAGATGCCAGCGTCGCTACTAAAGACGAGCCGCCATACGACAGAAACGGGAGCGGAACCCCGGTCGCGGGGATCAACCCGGAAACAACGGCGATGTTCTCGAATGCTTGCACGGCAATGATGCTTGTAATCCCGGTGGCGAGCAGGGACGCGAACGGGTCTTTCGCCCGCCCCGCGATGTGGTAGCCCCGCGCGACCAGCACGAACAGCAATAATATCGTGGCCGAGGTGCCGACGAAGCCAAACTCCTCTCCCAGAATCGCAAACACGAAGTCGGTACGTTGCGCGGGTAGGTTCCCCGGAAACTTTTCGCGCGACTCGCCTAAGCCCAGTCCCGTCACACCGCCGGTACCGAGAGCGATGGTGCCGCGCTTAACCTGCCATCCCGCGCCCTTCACGTCGGCCTCCGGGTTCATAAATGTCTCGATCCGCTTCCACCGGTAGTTGTCGGTACCCTTCGAGACCGACAGGAAGATGCCGCCTAGGAACGCCGCGAAGAGAGCAACGGCGAGGTACCGCTTGCGCATCCCGCCCGCGAAGAGCGTGATCAACGCCGCGCCGAAGATCGCGATGGCGGTGCCGAGGTCTGGCTCCTTTTCCACCGCGAGGATGGTAATGACAGGCACGATCAGGAGCGACCATAAGCCGTCCGTCAGCGGCCGCTGGACGATGCGCGGACGCTGGGATAGGCACCGGGCGAGATACAACACCAGGAAGATCTTGGCGAACTCGGACGGCTGGATCTGGAGTGGGCCGAGTTTTATCCAGCGATCCGCGCCCTGCGCCCCATGCCCGAGGAAATGGACGATGACCAGCATTCCGAAGGTGACGATCATGCCCGCGTCGGCGAACTTCGCCAGTTTCCAGTAGGGGACGCGGGACATGACGCCCAGTGCCCCCAGCCCAACGAGCGCGAACATGGCCTGCCGCTTCAGGAAGTACATCGAGTCGCCGCCCGTATATTTGACGGACTCGGCGAACGCGTACGACGCGTCATAGACCATCACGACCCCGAACGAGACGAGTAGAAGCGTCAGGACGAAGAGTATCCAGTCGGGCGCGAACGATTTGTCCACGGGTAGGTAGCGCGGGTCGGTTTTAGTTTGGGTTTGCGTTGTGATCATCTGGTTGGTTTCGTTGGTCTGGGGCTTATCCCGGTTGGTGCCCCCACCCCCCCGGCCCCCCTCCCCCGCTGCGCAGGAGAGGGGGGAGTAGATGCAGTTCCACCGT
>JAYUUO010000131.1:0-4094 GCA_043754515.1 Armatimonadota bacterium | reverse complement strand
GGTCGTCTTTCAGAGTGTAGGCGAACGTGCCGGTCGAATCGGTTTTGCCGACCCGCTGTTTCAGCCCGTTGTAGGCGAACGTGTTTGTGCCGCCACCGGGGTACACAATCCCGGTCATCATCCCCGCCGCGTTCCAAGAAAGCGTCGTGACTTGCCCGCCCGTTGCCACCGTTTTCGTGTTGCCCGCCGCGTCATACGTGTATGACTTCGCGCCCGCCGTAATCAGTTTGTTCGCGTTGTCATACGTATAATTATCAGTCGCGCCGTTCAGCGTCTTGCTTACCCGGTTGCCCGCGTTGTCGTAAGCGTAGCCAATAGCGTAGCCGTTTGTCCCGCTTCGGCTTTCCCCGGTGAGCTGCCCTGCGTCGTCATATATGAAAGAGACAATCGAGCCATTCGCCAAGGTTTCGGTTGTCTTGCGTCCCACGCTATCGTAGGTATAAGCAAACGAGGATACGACCGCTACACCCTTTTTCGTTTCTATCTTTGCCAGCTCACCGCCCGGCGCGTAGGTTTTGCTTTCCACCGTGCCGTTCGGCAGGGTCATTGTCAGTACCCGTCCCGCCGCGTCGTAGGAGTAACCGATTGTATCGCCGCTATCCACCACGCTCGACACGCGCCCCGCCGTGTCGTAAGCATAAGCGGTCAAGCCCGTGCCGACGAGTGTTCGGCTTGCCATGCGCCCCGCGTCATCATAGGCGAAGTTCACCGCGCCTTCGGGGGCAGTACGATTTGTCAACCGTCCGGCGTTGTCGTAAGCGTAGGTCGTGCTTCCCGTGCCGTCCGCCATCGCCGTTTTGCGACCGTCCGCGTCATAGGTCTCCGAAACGCTCGCGGTTCCCGCCGGGTAAACTACCCCGGTTTGCCGTCCGGCATCATCATAGGCAAACGACGTTACCACCCCGCGCCCGTCGGTTTCCGTAGCAATCGCGCCCGCCGCGTTGTACGCCCAAGCATCGCTTGTGCCGTCCGGGTACGCAATGCCCGACATCTGATTTCTCACGGTATAGGCATAGTTCGTCACCTTGCCACGTCCATCGGTGAACAATACTTTGTTACTGTCCGCGTCATACGCATAAGTCACGACACGACCGAGCGAATCGGTGCTGGAAAGAAGCCGTCCCGCGTCATCGTAAGACAGGAACGATGTTTTGCCCGCCGCATTTGTCGCACTCACTTTGTGACTTGCCGCGTCGTAGGCAAGAGACGATACACGTCCCACCGCATCCGTCAACGTCACCATCCTCCCCAAGTTGTCGTAGGCAATGCTTGCCGTGCGGTTGGTGGCATCCGTGGTCGAGGTGCGCCAACCGAGCGTGTTGTACGTGCTACTCTTTACCCCGACTGGCGTGGAAACAGCAATAGTGTCACCGTTCGTGTCGTACCCGTAATTGACGTATCGCCCGGTTGCATACGTGACCCGGTTCACCAAGCCGTAGGTTCCGACCGTGTAGGTTGTCACTTTCCCCAGCGGGTTGGCGACGCTAAGAAGGTCGCCCACCGCGTCGTAAGTGAGCATGGTGGCGTAGCCCATCGGCGATGTTCTGGTAAGCGGTTCACCCTTCGCGTTATAGGTGAACGCAATGCTCTGGTTAAGCGGGTTAGTCGCCGTCAGCACGTCGCCATTCGCATTGTAGGAGTACGTCCACACCTTGCCGCGTTTGTCCGTCACGCCCGTTTTCAGATGGTTTGCGTTGTATGTATAGGACTGGGTATAGGTCGCCGCATCCTTGACCGATGCCAATTCGCCATTCGTGTTGTACGTGTACACGGTCGCGTTACCGAGTGGATCGGTGACAGTGGTAGTGCTACCGCTATAGGCATAACTCGTCTGGCTCAGAAGCGGTGTCTTTTCCCACGCGATTTTGCCCGCCGCGTCATATATGTCCACGCCTTGCCGCGCCGGTCGGTTAGTTGCGTGATGCGGTTCGAGGCGTCGTAGGCGTAGCCCGTTGCATAGCGCGTCCCGCCCGCGACCGCCGCAGGGTCGGTGACACTCGATAGATTGCCCGCCGCGTCGTAGGATAGGTTCCATACACGCCCTACCGGGTCGGTCACGCTCGTGATGCGCTTATTCGTTGTGTCCCAAGCGAAGGTCAGTTGCCGACCCGTCGCGTCCGTCACACTGGTTACAAAGTCGTTCGTGTAGCCGACCGTTGCCGTGTTGCCGTTTTTGTCCGCGATGCTTTGGAGAAGTTTGTTCGCGCCGAACTGCCAGACTGTTAGGTTTTTGCGCTTAAAGGTAAACGAGCCGTCCGCGTTTTTCGTGAGCGTGTCGAACACACCCGCCGTCGCGCTGTACGTGCCGTCCACATTCTGCGTGAACGTTTCGCCCCCGCCATCACCCAGCACCACCTGCACCGTTTCCGCGCCGCCACCGGACGCCGGAGGCAAGTAAGCGTGTGCGTCAACGAACAGATTGCCACGGCGCACCGCTCCGAACGTTTGACCACCGCCCCCGCCCCCGCCGCTTCCCGGCGTGACGACAAGGTACACGTTGTACGAGTGCGTCCAGTTTTTGCCGACACTGTTGTTCGTGGTAGCAATGCTGTTGTGCGTGAGCGTGAACGCAATCGGTAAGCCCCCGCGTTGCACCCAGCCGACGATGCCGCGCTGTGTGAACTTGTTGCCGGTCGCGGTAGATACCCCGGAACCATCGGAGGCTTGCCAGCCGCCGCCCGCCCCGGACGCGCCGCCCGCCCCGATTTCCTCGCTACCCCCGCCGCTGCCAACGGTTCCGCCACCGGGGCTGGTTCCCCCGCCACCGGGACTGGTGCCACCACCGCTACCGCCGCCCGGTGATATACCACCCCCTCCGGTCGGGTCTCCACCACCACCGATAGCCGTTTGTGCGCCAAAGATACGCGCCATCTCACCGGTAGTAAGCGTTCGCGTGTGTCCGAGTGGCTTAGGCAGTCGCGCCGGAGCAGTAACCGCCGCAATGGAGGGGGCGGCGACCAGCTATGACATGCTGGACGCGGTAAGTAAGGCGACGCTATGAAGAAGCCGTCGCTTGGCAATACCCACGGAACGCGGGTTGCCCTTGTGTGCTGTTTGCATAGTTCTTTGAAGTCCTTTAGATCGAACGTGTGAACAACAGCGAAGCGTGGCATATACCAATCCATACCAACGCGCTTCGCCATACGGGGAGTGCTAAGGGAGCCGTTCGAGAATGTTCACTTTGGCGAGTACAGGAGAATCGCGCTAAGCGAATCTCCGAGGCATTCTCGGACGGCTTTGTTTTTTAGAGAGTTGCCGCGCTTTTATCGTGGGAAAGCAGTAGCAAGACGCCGCCGCTTCGCCGAAGCAATATGTCGAGCGCGATTTTTTCCTTTCCTGTTTTGTTCGGATCGTAAATGGTAGCACCGGCGTCCGTGACGCCAGTGACCGCCACAAAATGATTGCCATCCACCCAAGCGAGCGCGGGCGGTGACACGCGGCGCAATGCGTCCGCATCTACCTGCACCCCGGTTGCCGTCAGTCCGACCGTGCTTGCCGCCCTCACCATGCCCGCCATACTGCTCCCGACGCCGGGGCGCGTCCCTGCCGCTTTGGTGAGAGTAGGAAGTGATGCTCGGACGTGCATATTCTGGCACAGATACAGTAGCGATTGCGGACCGCAATCGGAAACGGTTTGCTTCGCCCCTCTCACGGCGGTTGGAACGGCAAGCGAGAGCGGCGCGGCGGTAGGATTTAACGCTTTGCGGCAAATCGCGGCTTGATTGTCAAGGTATAAACGGTCGGCAGAGGAAAGCGACGGTTGCCGCGACAGAGTTTCGATTTGCGCGAGGGCATCCCGGTACGCGCCGGAACGATAGGAAGCGGTTACAGTAGCAAACGACGCCGTTCGACTGATTGTCGGCACGTCGGAAGCCGGGGCGGTAGATGTTCGCGGTGTAGACGGCGAAACACAGCCGACGACCAGCACGGCGATACCCACGGCGAAAATTGTCAGTGATGAACGTGATCCCATCAAAAACACCTACTCCCTTGCTCTAGACAGTGTTATGAACTAGTTCTAGTCAAATAGTGTATCAAATAATGTGGAAACCACATTAAAAATCAAGAAACGCTATCCTTCCGACGTAGAAGAC
>JAYUUO010000130.1:0-12457 GCA_043754515.1 Armatimonadota bacterium | reverse complement strand
GCGCCCGCCGGGATGCGCACCATCTGTGCCTTGTACCGCGCAAGCGTCAGCGGCGGCGTGAACCGCCCCGACGACACCGAATCAACAACAGCCGCCGCGACTGGAGCGACCGGCTTGGGGGGCAACGCCGCCAGCACCACCGGTAGCGTCACCGTCTTGCCGCGTAGCAACTTCACCGTCTGTACCGACGCCACGTAGCCGTCCGCCGCGATACCTACCTCCACCGTCTTCTCCCGGCTCAGCCCCAGGTCCACCGCGTACTCGCCGTCCGCCACCGGCGCGTCATTCACCATCACCGTCGCCCCCGACACGTTCGTCGTGATCGTCAGCCGCGCCTTCGTGTCCAGCACGCTCGCGTTCGCGACTTCCACGGTCGAAGCGTTACCCGGCATCAGGTAGAAGTCCACCACGCCGATCAAGCCGTCGTACACGTAAGGAACCTGCTCATGCTTGCTCGCCTCATATACCGCGTTCGACGTGTTCTTGAACATGTCGTACAACTTCATCCCTGGCTTCCCCAGGAACTTCAGTAGCGACTTCGTGTACAATCCGTTTTTGTCCCCCGCGTTGTCGTCCGCCGTGCGCCCCGCCGCCGTCGCATACGCGATCAGAATCCCCTGCGTTTCCAGCTTCGCAAGGCCCCGCCCCCCGAGCGAGCGGCTCCCCTCGAACGGGTTGTCCCGGCACGCGTCCAGGATCGCGATGTTGACCTGGGCCTTCGCGCTCTGCATCTTGTCGAGAGCCTTCTGCGCCGACAGCGCGTAGTCGCCGATGTCGGATTGTTGAGTGGGCATCTTGAAGCCGACCGGGATCAGGTAGTTTTCGCCGCCGACCTGCATCCCGTGCCCGGAGTAGTAGATCAGCGCGACCGCCGCCTCCCCGGCGTCACTGATCTGTCCGGCGAACGCGTTCACCGCGTCGCGCATCTGCTCCCGCGAGCCGTCTAAAAGCACGGTGGAAACGAAACCCAACTTGCCCAGCGCGGCCGCTATCGCCTTGGCATCGTTCTCGGGGTTCTTGAGTTCGTGCGCCCCGCCGTAGTGCGTGTTGCCCAGGATCAGGGCGAGCCGCTTCTGGCCCGCGACCGGCGACGGCGCGGCGGCCTTCTCGATCCAGGTCTTGCCCGGCGACTGCGCGCGGGCGGGGAGGGCGAGAGTCCCGGCGGCGAGGCACGCGGCGGTGGTAGATAGTATTACGGCGAGGCAGCGGGCGGCAGTCATGCGGGGGATCTTTCGGCGGCAGGGCAGTCAGGTTCGGTCGGGTTCGCGGTCTCTGTCTCCCCGGCGGTTGAAACCGCCGGGCACACGCCAGAATTATACAGCCTGTGTGCCCGAACGCAATCGGTATTTTGTCACATCGTGGGGGTCGCCGGGACATCGCGCCGGGGATTAAATAGGTTCCTCTAGCGTCCGAAGGACGGACGGTTCCGAAGGAGCCTATAGACGTGGGTCGAAGACCCGCGTGGCAACGCGGGGGAGGCAATACAGCGACCGCGTGACCACGGGGGCGCAATACCGCGTGCCAAATCGCCCTACGTGCCGGGGTGCCGCCCCTACCCGCCTGGCTTCAGCGCGTCCTGCACGGTGTCGTAGAGCGATAAATCGGCGCGGAGCAGGTCGAGGTTGCGGCGAACCCGGCTCGCGGGGCGGGCGACGACGTGAAGCGGCATCGCGGACGCGGCGAGGGCGGTACGCAGGGCGAGTAGCCACCGAAGACCGTCACTGTCGGCGTACTCCGTCGGGTAGGCGTCGAGCACCACGACGCGCGAATGTTCGCTACAGGCGCGGGCGGCAATCACGGCGGGCGCGGTTCGGCACAGCACGCTGTTGCAATCCAGCGGCCCGCTCGCGCGTAGCATGAGGGTGCGGCCTACCGGCTCGATACGATCCGAGGGGAGCGGGACGGGTCCCGCGAAGACATGATACATCGAAGTTTCCAACAGCTCTGTTGCTCCTTAAGTGACGCGGGCAACCTCAGCCCGCAAGTCGCTTCATTATACCGGATTTTACGCCGCTACCGTTGCCTGGCAGATAATTAAACGCGCCGATCAACCGCGCGGAACCAGACAACCAAGCGGACGTGTTCGTCGCCGTACCGCTCGGCGAGGCGGATCATAAGATCGTAAACCAGGCGGAAATCGGCACCGAGCGTTTCCTCGCGGGTGATGGCGCGGACGCGGCACTCGACGTCGTCCTCGCGCCACGCGTCGCCGGGTCGCCTCCCGTGCGGCGGCTCCGGGCGGAAGGTGCCGAACTTGACCCACTCGCGCGTCGCGTCCGAGCGTCCGTAGCAATGTACGTAAGGGTCGGGACGCGTTTCCGCCCAATCCGCCGCCGCGAGTTCCGCGCAGGTAACAAACGAGTGACCGAAAAAACCGTCCGGGAAGTCGTCGGAGCGGCGCGGCTCGCTCCATTGCCTCACGGCGGGCGACGCGTCCGGGGGCAACCCGCGCCGCGCCGCGACCGGTGTGAACCCCGCGTCAGCATCCCCCACCCCGAACAGCGACGCGAACGCCGCCTCGTCGCGCCCCAGAAGTAGCCCGGCGTCAATCACTTCCAGCCAGTGCCACAGCGAGCGACTCCACACCTCCACGCTACCGAATATTTCCGTTGACATAAACGACCCCGCGTGAATTGTACCGCGTCCCCTGCCTGACCGGGAACACGCGCCTTTTTTCGGGGGTAGGGCGGGAGGGCAGGGTGTTCGCCTCACCGATCATGCCCCATTTTACAATCGGAGGTAGTCCCTGATATAGGCACCCCGTTGTTGAACGAGTTCGTGCTGCGCCTTGCCACGCGCACAGACTTCCGCATCCACGAGGTATTGCCGCGCCCTACGCCGCTCCTCTTCCGAAGCCGCTTTGCCCTGCTGGGCTACCTCCTCGGCGTAGGCTACCAACGCGGGCGCGTACCCCGGCATTACACCTAGTGCCTTGCTCAGTTCTGTTCGCTGGATCGAGCGCGCCTCGGCCTCCGTGTAATATTCGTAGTATGGGGAGATCCCTTCAGTACGGCGGAAAAACATCACGTTCAGGCTCTGGGCAGTCATGTTGGCCTGTGAGTGTGATGATGCTACAGCTCCTCGGCTGAACAGCGTACGAGCCCCCGCCGCGAACCGGCGCGGGTCGAAGTTAGTGGGGGACATATTCCCCATACTTAACGCGGCCTGGTAAGAGCTGTCTTCGTGACAGTTCCTGGCCCGCTCGTAAACCACGAGTGCCTCGCTGTATTCCTTCACCGTTGCCAGAAGCAGCGCGTAACGGGACAGGATGGTACGCTCGTTAGCTACCCAGACGGAGACACACTCGCTCCTGAATCGTACACGCGCGTCCTCAATGTCCGTCGCGCCAGGCGGCAGG
Source organism: Armatimonadota bacterium (assembly GCA_043754515.1). Classification (GTDB taxonomy): domain Bacteria; phylum Armatimonadota; class Armatimonadia; order Armatimonadales; family Armatimonadaceae; genus JACMIU01. The sequence goes on along the minus strand of JAYUUO010000130.1, from coordinate 9,099 downwards.
TTGGCGATGGGTGAAAGTTCGTCGTTGGGTTGCCACATACTTAGCGGGAGCTTTCCGTAGACCACCTTCCGATACTGCTTAATTGCCTCGTCTGTTCTGCCTAAAAGTGCCAACGCGTCGCCCCACTCGACCGACTCGTGCTCCAGCAACCATGGTCCGGGCGGGTCAAGTGGCCAATCCGGCAACTCAAGTTGGATGCGCTCCGCCGCCGCGTACGTCGCGGCGGCTCGGGCGTAGTCGCCACCCCGAAAGTAGCCGCGCGCCTCGGCTATGAGGGCATCCCGACGCTCGCCGAAGAGTTTCTTCGCCGCCAGGACGTCGGGGCGCTTCATATACTTCAGATATGACCAATCCAGTGGTGCCACCTTGCTGGGCGATGTCACGGCGTCCTGTCGTGGGGCCTCCACGACGTTTTGCGCCCGCGCGCTCGGGACGGAGAGCAGGGATATCGCCGCCGCGATTTGTAAGTTGCGTAGATAATGCGGATACATAGGGGTCGTTCCTCTCGTCTATATAGTTCGATAATGTCGGAAAGTGTTAAAAGGATTCCCAAGGGGAGTTTGGTGCAACCACCGTATTCCAGCTGGGGCACGTGCTGGTAGCGACACCTATTTTATCGCCACCGGGCGTCTGACCGTTGGGATACGCGTTGGGGTCACTTCGCAGGGCGGTTGCGCTCCACCCCCAGGTCATGAGACTGAGGGGCACCCACTCGGCACCCGCGCTACTTGACTTGAACATCAGGTATGCCTGAAAGCTGTCGGTGATACTCAACTGCTCCAGAGTGACTTGTGCGCCTGCGATGGGCCGTATGAAAACATCGCTGGGTGAGTCACCGTATCCATAGCCCACCGGTGTCGGGCCAGTGGCAACTTCCAGACCTCCGTATGGGGCACCAAAATCCAGGCCCTGCGATTTATTGAGGGGAAGCCGATAGTTACTCGTCCCCACTTTCCTGGATCGTGAGACGCTAGCTATCAGCAAGACGTGACAGCAGTTTATGCACGGCCATCACTCCTTGTTCGCCAATCAGGGTAGAGGCGCGGCTTCTTTGGCTGGCGGTATTTTACCACCGCCGCGCCCCGCGTGTTGAATCCACCGATAATCTCCTTCTTAACCCTTCATGTGAGCGTCGAGTGGATCACGGCCTGTCCAGCAGGAAGTACGCGACCGACGACCAGTCGTCCTGCCGCTCGAACAGCACGCCGTCCGGCGAACCGGCGTCCGAAAGGTCAGCGACGACCGGTTCGGCACCCGCGACATATACCGGCTCGCCGGTTGCCGCCGCGCGCTCACGGAGCCAGACGCGGTTCTCGCCGAAGCAGTGCCCTATCTGCTGAATCGTTACCCGCAACGACTCGTGGAAGTAGACCGGGTCGGGGACGTGCCAGCGGTAGAACCCGTACGCCCGCGCCGCGTCGTCTTCGAGCGGCGCGCCCGCGTACAAGCCCGCGAACCGCCCCTGCCCCCACCCCGTGCCGAGGTAATCCTCGGTGCCGGTGCCGACGAGCGACGGGTTGGCATGATCGCCGTCCAGGTAAATCTTTAATTCGCCCTCGCCCCACCAGGTCTTGCCGTAGCGCACCCCGTCCACCTCGACGCCGATATGTGCCCCGAGGAACCGCCCGTGCCCGGTGATGGTCGGCAGGATCTCGAAGTCGCGCCGGAGCGTGGTCGGGTTTTCGCGGCGGGCGACGGCGTGGATGTAGCCCGTATCGGCGTCACGCGGCTCGCCCGTCGTGCAGTCTACCTCGTAGTAGAGTTGGTGTAGATCGCGTTCGGTGGTGTTCGCAAGGCGCAGGCGCATCCCATCGCGGAACGGCATCGGCAGGATCGTCCAGAACGAACGCGCTTCCGGCGAGCCGAAGTACACCGACTCGAATGCCGACATACGCCCACACATGTGTCCGAAGAAGTCCCCGAGCGGCGCGGAGATGGCGGGTTTGGCGGATCCGTCCCACCACGCCTCTATAACGACCCCGCGTAGCATTTCGGGAGTGCGATCAGGGAAGGTCAGCCACACGCGACGTACCGTGCCTGAGACGCCGGTCGCACATTCGGCGAGAGTAAGGGAGTCTCCGGCGGGAACCGTGACGCACGGGCGTCCCTTGCGCCCCCCTCCGGTAAGCCCCCCACCGCCGCGCGCCCCGTCCGGATTTTCGGGCGAGAACCAGACAGTGCGCGTCCCCGGCTTCGGGAGCGCGGTGACAACGGTCACGCGCCCCGCTTGTGCGTCAGGCGATCCGCGATCTGCATCACGGCGGGCACCGTGAGCGCGATTCCGAGCAGGTGAAAACCATCCAGCGGCACGTCGCCGCCGAACACGGGACGCGGCACGAGAAGACTCGCGCCGCCGAGTAGCAGACACAATCCGAAGCCGAACCAGCACCAGATGAACTGCCGGCCGGTGTCGCCAAGCCCGCGCCATGCCATCCGGGTCCAGCGTGTCCAGCGGGTGACGAATCGGGCGACGTCCATCCCCGCCGCGATCAGTGCGAAAACCGACGCAGCGAGCACCAGCCCCAGCGCGAAGATGCCGAGCGAAATCAAGAGCGTGAAGCCCAGAAAGAATACCGCGGACGCAAAGGTCATTCCCAGTAGAAAACGGCCACGGTGATGTTCGTGTTAGCCGTTCCTTTCCTGCCCTTCATTGTACGCCGATTCCGCCGTGTTGACCAACGCGCCGAAACAAGAACGCATCTCCGGGGTTGCGGGAGTGACGATGTACCCTTCCGATAGGTCGCCGACCACGACCGACCGATCGCCCGCCCAGCGGTGGTGGTAGGCCGCGATGTAGGCGCACGTCAGCGCGTCGAGCAGATCCTCGTGCCGCTTCAGGGCGACTTCGGAGAGAAAGTCTTCCGGCTCCTTCCATAACCACGGCGCGGCCTCCGGCGTTAGCTTGAGCGGCGGTTCGGCGGCATCCAGACCGCGCAGGTACGCCCCGTACCGCCGGAACTCGCCGTCCCGGAATGCGCGATCCCGCCCCGGCTTCTTTTTATACTTCAGCGTCTTCGCCAGCCCGAACAGCGCGATATGCGCCGGATGCGGGAACGCCTCGAAGACAACGCGCGGTGGTGGTTCGGGCAGGTACGGCGTGTGTGCGATGCCGAACCGCCCGCCGAGCAGGGCGACCAACGCCTCGCCACGAATCTCGCCGCTCGCGTCGGCGAGCAAAGTGCGGTTCGCCGGATGAGGTCCCGCCTGGTAGCGGCACATGCAACGTGCGAGGACGGCTTCGCAGGCCCGCCGCCCGAAAGCATTGGGCACCACGGTCGGCGCGTCCACCGCGATGACAAGCCCACCCCCGTCGTCACACAGCGCGACGAAATCGGCAATGCTCCGGTTGTCGGTCAGGGTGTCGTTATGGGCCAGGTAGACCAGCCCTCCATCCGTCGCCGAGAGCGTCACCGCCGCCGTGGTGTTCTTCGCCCCCCAGGCGAGGTCAATGCCGATGTATCGCATGGTCCCACGATACCCCCAACGTTTAAGATTTGCCGTACCGGGTATCCACAGTACGGCGCGATGAACAATCATCGGAGCACGCTACTTTGCACATCTGAAGGGGATAGAAATCATGGCTAATAACGACGTTTCTACACCAAACATAACCACATCTTACGGAACGGCGGGCGGCACCCTGGGCACCCTGTCGAGGCCGACCGATAATACTACGCTCAACACGGACGAGTTCAGCCCGTTCGGGGGTATCCTGGGTGCCGACCAGGGCGACATCAACAAGCCAGCGACATCCGGGCTTTCCGCTGGGGACTTCGGCTCGGGTATTAGCACGGACCATTCGTTCACCGGGGCGGCGGGGATGCACTTCAGCACGACTGTTGTAACCCCCGGTACCAAGCCGACGGATGCCGTCAAGGACGCGGCGGACGCGGTCAAGGACAAGATAGAGGACGTCAAGGCGGCGGCTACTACTGCGGCCGAGTCGGTGAAAGCGCAGACGACGGACCTCGTTGCCCAGGCTAAGGATCAGGTCGCCGACCTCGCGGGGCAGGCGAAGGCGCAGGTTTCTACACTTACCGCGCAGGCCACCGATAAGGTGAAGGACACCATCGGCGACCAGAAGGCGAAGGCGGCGGACGGATTGACAGCCATTACTGAAGCGATCCGCCAGAGTGCTAATACGCTTGAGGAGAAGGGGCAGGCTCCAATCGCGGGTGCCGTCACGGGGTTCGCGGGGCAGGTAGAGGGATTCGCTAGCTACCTGAAGGACAAGAGCGTTGACGAACTGGCGTCCGATGTGACTGCTTACGCTAAGCAGAACCCGCAGATGTTCATCGGCGGAGCGTTCTTGCTCGGCATTGCCATCGCGCGCTTCCTGAAGTCATCCAACCGCACCGCTAGCGGTTACACCAACACGGTGGCACCGCCTACCCCGAATTACTCGGCCAACCTGTCTTCGGGTTCGGGCTATGGCAACAGCACGACGACCGCAGGTTATCAGACTACGGTGCCGTCCGGTTATGGCAACAGCACGCTGTAGGGATAAATAAACATGTCAATCGAGACGCAAGTCGGGGCTACGTCGTACGGGAACGTCCGTAACGCCCCCGCGACGGATGAGAAGTCACTCGGCGAACTGTTCAGCGACCTGACCCGAGAATCGGCGGATCTGGTACGGCAGGAAGTCAATCTGGCCAAAGCGGAGTTGACCCAGAAGGCCGCGAAGATGGGTAAGGACGCCGCGATGATCGCGGTGGGTGCCTTTCTTGCGTATGCGGGCGCGCTCGTGCTTTTCGCGTCGGTTGTTCTGATTCTCGTGGAGATCGTGCATCTACCCGCGTGGGGCGCGGCTTTGTTGGTCGCGCTGATCGCGATGGGCGGGGGCGCGGCTCTTGCGATGAACGGAGTGAACGCGCTGAAGAAGATCGACCCGATGCCGCACAACACGCTGGATACCCTGAAGGAGGACGCAAAATGGGCGAAGCAACAGATCTAGAGCGACCGATTACAACGGCGGCCTACCCATCGGCCTCCTTCGAGGAGAGCATAGTCGAGTCATCGCCGGAGATTGAGGCGACAAAAGCCAATATCGAGCACACCCGCTCCGAAATGAGCGAAACGATCAACGCGATCAAGCAACAGCTTTCGCCGAAGCGTTTGGTTGAGGAGGCGAAGGAAGCCGTCAGCGACGCGGTACACGAGAAGATTGACGAGGCGAAGGACGCGGTCAAGGATAAAGTATCCGAGATGACGCATGGTGCCAGTGACGCGGCGATGAGCGTTGTCGCGTCGGTCAGCGACGCAGCGCACTCGATCGGTGAAAAAGTGTCCGAGATGGCGGGAGCCGCGAAGGACAAACTGGATAATCTCACGCACCCTTCCGGCAAGAGCGACGGCGGCAACAGTAATGCCGCGCTGATCGCCACCGGGGCGGGGGCAGTCGTGGTCGCCGGTATGGCAGGCGACACATTCAAACAAACGGGAGACGTATTGATGGCAACGATCAAAGAGAACCCTATTCCGACCGCTCTAGTTGGCCTCGGGTTGGGTTGGCTTATAGTAGACGCGATAATGAAGCGGCAACACGCTACCCCCACTCTTGTGAGCGGTAACAACTCATACCCGGTGGATACCTACCGTGATACAGGGTATGTGGTTAATCGTGGCGCGTCTTACGGCGACTACGCGGCGGGTACGGGCACTCCCGTGTTCACCTCGGGCATGACTACCGGCGGGGTGCAGTCCGTTCTGAACCAGGCCGGCACGACGCTCAGCGCGACTGGCGAGAAGATCGGGGACGCGGTTGAGGGCGCGAAGGCGAAGATCGCGGACACCGCCCAGGATTTGCAGGCGAAGATCGAGGACACCGCGTCAGATTTGCAGGCGAAGGCGTCTGGGATGGCGCACACCGTTCAGGATAAGGCGAGCGAGACCGGCGCGCTCGTCAGCACGAAGGCAACCGAGCTAACGCACGCCGCGCAGACGAACGCCCGCAAAGCCGCTGAAGCGACGCAGGACTTCGTGACGGGTAACCCGCTCGCGACCGGGGCGATAGCTCTCCTACTTGGCACCGTGATCGGCCTCGCACTCCCGTCCACCGAGCCGGAGAACAGACTGATGGGCACTTACCGCGACCAGCTCGCGGATCAGGCTGGGCAACAGGCTCAGGATCTCATGGGTAAGGTGCAGAACGTAGCGGAGGACGCGCTGAACGTGGCTAAAGAGCAACTCGTCGACGGCAAAGATAGCGTCAAGGCGCAAGTGACCGAGGTGATGGAATCGGTCCAGAGCCAACTAGTGGAAGCTAAAGACAAGGTGCAAGCTGCTGTCGAGACTTCGGCGAAGGCGAGCAAACTAGTCCCGGCGTAGGCCCCCCGCTGGTTAAGTTAGGTGTTACGCGGTTCGTCAAGAGCGCGGGTTGAAACCCACACTGCGTAACTCACACAAGTAAAGGAGACGCCCGCCGCGCGGTTCGCGCGGCGGGCGTCTCCTTTTATGCGTTCACACCAGTTTCATGATCTTGCGCACATGACGCATCGTATCCTCGGCGGCGTCACGCGCCCGCTCCGCCCCCCGGCTCAGGATGCGGTCTAGTTGCGCCGGATCGTCCGCGTACAACTTGCGCCGCTCTCGTAGCGGTTCTAGTGCCGCGTTGAGTATATCCGCCGTCTCCTTTTTCGACTGGACACAGCCCCGCGTCGCCGCGCGGCATTCGTCCCATTGCATCTGGTAACCGTCTGGGTCATAGACGCGGCGCAGTTGGCAGACGGAGCACCCTTCAGGTACTCCGGGGTCGGTCAGTCGCTGGCGCGCTGGCGTCGTGAACGCCTTCTTAAGTTTCGCGTTCACCTCGTCCGCCGTGTCGGTCAGATAGATGGCGTTGTCGTAGGACTTGCTCATCTTGCGGCCGTCGAGGCCGATTAATGTTCCGGTCGCCTCGCTAATAACTGCCTGCGGCTCCGGGAAGAACTCGACGCCGTAGTTGTGATTGAAGCGGCGGGCGATTTCACGCGATAGTTCGAGGTGCGCCGCCTGATCCTTACCGACCGGAACGGCTTGGGCGCGGTAGACCAGGATGTCCGCCGTTTGCAGAACCGGATAGCCGAGCAAACCATAGGAGACGCCCGCCTCGCCGCCGTCTCGCTCCGCGAGTAGATCGTGCTTTTCTTTGTAAGTCGGTACCCGCTCCAGCCATGAGACCGGCGTCAACATGCCCAGGAGGAGCGACAGTTCGGCGTGTTGCGGGACGTGCGATTGCAGGAAAATGGCACACTTTTCGGGGTCGAGTCCCGCCGAAAGGTAGTCGAGCGCGATCTCGCGTGCGTCCGCGACGATGCTCTGTCCGGTGGCAACGAGCGTCGTCAGGGCGTGCCAGTCCGCGACGAAGCAAAACATCTCGTACTCGTCTTGCAGGCGGACCCATTCCTTGAGCGCGCCTTCGTAGTTGCCTAAATGCAGTTTACCGGCTCCGGTCGGTTGCATCCCCGAAAGAAGCCGCTTTTTCGCGGGGGTCATATCCATAGTGACCCGTTTTACCACGTACCCGGACGATTTAGTAGCCAGTGAGGAAATGGGTGAACGCCCTTATCGGCGTGTCGAGAAGCATTTGCGGGATTCGGAGCAGTACGAGTACGGCCAGCGGGATGATGCCCCATACGGCGTATTGCCGCTCCAGGTTATCCGCCACCCGGTTATTGAGGAGTGGGAGGATTAGTTTGGAGCCGTCGAGCGGTGGCACGGGGATCAGATTGAAGAGCATCAGCCCGACGTTGACGTTCAGGGTAATAAATGCCCACTGCTCGGTGAACAGGGGGTCGAAGGCGAACGCGTTGAAACGCAGGAGTAGCCCGAGGACGACAGCGATCACCAGGTTCGATGCCGGACCCGCCGCCGTGACCAGCCACTTCCCAAGGCGCAGGGTGGTCTTTGTGTTGTTGAGCGGGTTGTGTATTACCGGCTTGCCCCAGCCGAAGCCGTAGCCGGTGAACAGAATGGCGATGATCCCGAGCGTGCCAATGGGGTCGAGATGGTCGAGCGGGTTGAGCGAGATGCGCCCCTGACGGCGGGGAGTATCGTCGCCTAGGAAGTCCGCCATTTTCGCGTGGGCGAACTCGTGTACAGTGATCGAGAGGAGCACCGACACGAGTATCATGATGATGTGGACCCAGTGTTCCTGGCTCCAGGTTCCATCGAACACGGTTCTTTATACTCCTAGCAGGAAGCGGGCTAATCCGGTCACGACGGGTCCCACGAACTCGTTCAGCAGCCCGGACCCTAGCAACCCCAGGAATATGTACAGACCGTACCGCTTCATGACACGGACGTATACTATGCCGAGGTCTTTGGGGAGCAGATTCGCGAGCACCGGCGAGCCATCGAGCGGGTAGAGCGGGAGCAAGTTGAACGCGAATAGCGACAGCGAGACCAGCATCACGAGGAGGCTAATGATGTACGTCACCGCGAGCGTGAAGAGGAGCCACATCTCCATCTCCCCAGCGTGTTCACTCAGTAGCGCGATCAGGAACCGCACCGGGAGTGCCAGTGCTAGTGCCGCCGCGAGGCTGGCTAAAGGTCCGGCCATTGCGACCATCACGATGCCGAGTTTGCGGTCAACGCGGTACATTTCGGGGTCGGTCTTGACCGGCCTGCCCCAGCCGACGGGGAACCCGATAAGACAACTGGCGGCTGCGATGAGAGTCCCGAGCGGGTCGAGGTGCGCCCACGGCGCGAGCGTAAGGCGACCCGCCTCTCGGGGTCCGGGGTCGCCTAGCTTGTCGGCCATCCAGGCGTGACCGAACTCATGGATCGCGAGCGAGATAAGGATCGCGATACCGAGGAAGATATACAGAATCCAGTAGCTCTCCCCCTCGCCACCGGCGAGCCAGGACGGGTGATGCAATAGGTTAGCGTAGCCTTTAATCAAATCCAGCATGGAACATTCCTCCGCGCGGGCAAAACTCGGGTTTATATAACCGTAGGATACCGCGAAATACGGCGGAGCGGTATCCGATTGTTACCGGCGGCACGCCCCATTGTTCGTCGCGCGGACGCGAGCCTTTCGATAGCGGTAGCGGGCACGACCCGGTGTTGCTCGGGGCGATACCGACTACATCGCGTTCGCCACGTTACGCTGTCACG
>JAYUUO010000129.1:0-4102 GCA_043754515.1 Armatimonadota bacterium | reverse complement strand
GCCATCTTCGACGACGAACTGTCGCCGACGCAACAGCGCAACCTGGGCGAGACGCTCCACACCCGCGTCATTGACCGCACCCAGCTCATCCTGGATATCTTCGCCAGCCGGGCACGCACCCGCGAAGGCAAACTCCAGGTCGAACTCGCGCAATTGACCTACATGCTCCCGCGCCTCGGCTCGCTCTACACGAAGTTCGAGCGGCAACAGGGCGGTATCGGGGTGCGGGGCGGCGGCGGTGAGACCAAACTCGAACTCGACCGCCGCAAAGTGCGCGAGCGGATCACGGAACTCGAGCGCGAACTCGACGACGTGCGCAAACAGCGTAGGCAACAGCGCAACTCGCGGCGCAAGCTGCCGTTCCCGACCGCCGCGCTGGTCGGCTACACATCGGCGGGCAAGTCAACGCTACTCAATCTGCTCTCTGGCTCCGACGTTCTCGCCGACAAGATGCTCTTCTCCACGCTCGACCCGACCACGCGGCGCGTCGTGCTTCCGGACGGGCGTGGGATCCTGCTCACCGACACCGTGGGGTTTATTCGCAACCTGCCCCCCGACCTGATCGCGGCGTTCCGGGCGACCCTTGAGGAGACGGCGGAGGCGGACTTCCTGATTCACGTCGTGGACGCGTCCTCGCCGGAAGCCGACCGGCACCGCGACGCCGTAGACGAGACGTTGCAAGCCATCGGGGCGGGCGACAAGGCGACGATCACGGTGTTTAACAAGGCGGACCGTGTGGACGACCGGCAGGAGTTGCAGAACCTGATCATACAGGTACCCAACTCGGTCTACATATCGGCGGCGAAGGCGGAAGGCATCCCGTTCCTGATGGACCGGATCACGGAAACGATCAAGTTACTGGTCGCGGAAATGCACCTCGCCATCCCCTACTCGCGCTCGGATCTGGTCGCGCAGTGCTACGAGTACGGGCGCGTGATCTCGGTGGACTACCAGCCGGAGGCGATCATGGTTCACGCTGAAATCGCCAAATCGCTCGCGGGGCGGCTCTCCGAGTTCGCGGTGAGCGACGCGCGCGCAGGTGAGGGCATCACGGTGTGAACGCCCGGAGTCGTGTGTAGCCGCCGGACGGCGGCTACGCGGCCAGCGCGGCGTGAGCACGAACTGCGAGACCCCCTCACCTCGCTCCCCTCGCTTGTGACAGGACGATGCCTCGCTACGCGTTCTCGCCGAACAGCATCTTGCGCCGTTTCGCGGCCTGCTTCTGTTGCTTTTCCAGAAATGCGAGCACGTCCGACAGGCGGAACCGGCGTTGCTGACCCAGAGTGCGGTAGTGCGGCAGTACCCCGCGGTTCGTGTAGCGGCGCACCGTAGTCGGGCAAACGCCGAGTACGCGGGCGGTGTCCTCGAGCGTCATAGTCGGGTCGAGTAGCCGCTCGATCAGTTGCTGGCGCGACTCCTTGAACCCCCGGCTGTAATATTTCTGCGCCGGCTCCTCCTTGGTCTCGGGTGCCATGCCGACTAGCAACTGGATGTGGCGCGGCAACCGTTTCCAGAGCGCGGCGGCGTCACCGTCGGAGATGTCATCGGCGGGGTCCGCGGCGCGAGGGCGGCGCGGGCGCGTGTTGGCGTCCGCCACCTCGGTCGGCTCGGCGGCTTCGACGAGTGGCGGCAGGTAGTCGGACTCGAGCGCGGTGGGATCGCCCGGCTCCAGCGACTCGTCCAAATCTCCCCCCTCTTCGTCCGGTTCGGCGCGGGGCGCGTCCCCGATCTTGCCCGTCCTCCTGTCCGGGGCGGGCGCGGCGACCGGGGGGATGACGACCGGCACCGGGAAGACGGCGGCTCCCCGAAGCGCGACTGGCTCCGTGATAACGACTGGCCCCCGGAGCGCGACTGGCTCCAGATCCTCTTTGACCGCGGGGACGGCGACCGTGACGCCGCCCCGCAGTACGTAGCGGACTCCCGGCTGGCCAGAACCCGGAACGGGGCCGTCGGGCAGACGTGGCTTCTTCGGCTTGCCGTTCTTGCCCGCGCCGTTCTTGGCAGGGTCGTCAGGCTTCTGCGTCTTGTCCTGTTTATCCAGGTATTGGTAATATTCGTCCAGACCGGGCAATGATGGTATCCTCTTCCGTCAACGCATGTGGATCAGACTCAACCGGGATGTGCGAACACATTCACGTGGCATACGCGAACGCGTTCACGCGGCATACGCGATTCGACTCACGCGGTGCACGAACACGTTTGCGCGGGGTACGCGAACACGTTCACGCGGGGTACGCGAACATGGCGTCCCCGAAACTCAAAAAACGGTACCGGGCAGCGAGCGCGGCATCGTACGCCGCCCGCATCTGCCCCGCGCCGATAAACGCCGCGACGAGTAGTAACAGCGTGGAATGCGGCTGATGGAAATTCGTTATCAGCGCGTCCACGGCGCGGAACCGGTACCCCGGCAACACGTACAAACGCGTCTCGCCCTCCACCGCCGCGACCCGCTCACCAGCCCCCGCGACCGCGGCAGCCGATTCGAGCGAGCGCATCGCCGTCGTCCCGACCGCGATCACCCGCCCCCGACACCCGTTCACCGCGTCCGCCGTTTCTCGTGGCACGGCGAACGTTTCCGCGTGCATCTCGTGCTTCGTCACGTCCTCGACATCCTTAATCGGGCGGAACGTCCCGAGACCGACGTCGAGCCGCACCGTGTGAACCGCCACCCCCATCTCACGGATCCGCGCGAGCAGTTCGGGCGTGAAATGTAGCCCGGCGGTCGGCGCGGCTGCGGAACCCGGCGTCCTCGCATACACCGTCTGGTATCGCTCGCGGTCCGCTAGCGGCCGGGTGATATACGGTGGGAGCGGTACCCGCCCCCGCGCCGCGAGAAGCTCGGTCACATCGCTGACCCCGTCCAGCGCGAACAGGCGCAGAACCCGCCCCCCCGACGCCGGATCACGCGCCAGCACCCGCGCTCCGACGCCCGCCTCCTCAAAGTGGAGTGTTTCGTCGTCGCCGATCTTCCGACCGGGGCGCACGAGCGCGGCGTAGCAGTCCAGTCCCACTTCGATGGCGGGACGCAGAAGCAGTGTCTCGACCGCGCCCGTCCTGCCCGCGCGGGTGCCGATCAGACGCACCGCCGAAACGCGCGTTTCGTTCACTACTAACACATCGCCCGACGTTAGCAGTTCCGGCAACTCGTTGAAAACGCGGTGCCCTATACCTCCCGCCTCGCGCGGCACGGTCAGCAGCCGCGCCGCGTCGCGCGGGTAGACCGGCTCTTGCGCGATCCGGTCTTCCGGCAGTTCGTAGTTGTACGGTTCCAGGCGCATCGGGATGGGTGTCTCGTCGTCGCCCGCCTATATACTCGGGCGGTGCCCGCTTACGGTAGCAGTTCGTCGGCCTTGAACCAGAGCGCGATCTCCTCGGCGGCGGTTTCGGGCGCGTCGGAGCCGTGTATCAGGTTGCTCATCATGTCGCAGGTGTAGTCGCCGCGGATGGTGCCGGGGGCGGCGTCCACGGGCTTGGTCGCGCCGATCATCGCGCGGCCGATCTTGATGGCGTCCTTGCCCTCCCAGACCATAGCGACCACGGGGCCGGACGTCACGAAGTCAACGAGTTCGCCATAGAAAGGTCGTTCGGCGTGGACGGCGTAATGCTTTTCGGCGGTCTCGCGGGTCGGCACGGTCATCTTCAGCGCGACCAGTTTCAGCCCCCGGTTCTCGAAGCGGCGGATGATCTCGCCCGAAAGATGGCGTTGCACCCCGTCCGGCTTGACCATGATATAGGTTCGTTCCATAAAACAGTGTCCTCTATAACGTCTAAAAAAGAACGTCCAAAAAAAATCTCGTATTGTATAAGCACCCCTGCTCGTAGTTAGACCGCGCGGGGCGTTACCGGCACATTGTACCACCGGATCGGGTGGTTCGGGGCGGGCGGCGGGGGACGGACGCGGGGCGTGAATGGTCCCCACGAAAATGCTTTTTCTGCCGGGCAGGAATGCGCGGGAGGGGTACCGAATCAGGATAGCGTAGACCAGCCACGGGGGCACCGGGTCTTCACTGACGATGGGTTGCGGAGGCGGGACGAAATGGCTGAGTTGGTTACGACGGTTGGCGTGGAGAAGGATGAGGCGATAGCCGGGACGACGCGGCGT
>JAYUUO010000128.1:0-4131 GCA_043754515.1 Armatimonadota bacterium | reverse complement strand
CATTGAAAGAGTGATAGCCTAACCATTAGCCGACGGGACCTCATAAAAACAAACCGCCCCCGGTTTCACGCGGGTTTTCGCGGAGACCGGGGGCGGTTATAAAACCGTCTTCGTGGGGGTTCGTTAGTCCGACTTCCCCCGCGCTTCTTCCCCCGATGCCTCGCTATATTGCCCGCAACCGCTATCTTCACGCTCGCCATACATCACGCTACTGTCCGCGCTATTCCGGCATGACCGGGCGCGCCCCGAGACGACCACGTTTTGCGTGTTATCGTTCGAGCGTTTGGCTATGCGGTTGTCGTGTCGTGTATTCATTGTGGTTACGGGTTCTTTATCGCCGCCGCTCACGGGGTTGCTAAAGAGCAACGGCAAAGTTTTCGGTTGGGTTTTTCGGGGCTTTCTCGGCGTTCGTGGAAATACCCTGTCAGATCCGGCACCCGGCTCTCGTTAGTAGGGGAGTAAGGATCAAAAGTTCCACTATGCCCTCATTCGCCGCCGCCATATCGCCCATCGTCTCCCTCGTCCCGCCCCGGTTCCGCGTCGTGCACGAAACGCCGGAACTCGAAGACACGTTCCTCACGCGCTCCGTGGACGACCCGCCCGCGACAACCGTTCTACCCGAACCGCCCCGGATCAGCTACCACACCCGGATACGCGAGATACCCACCGACGAGCGACCTAGAGAGCGGCTGATCCAGTATGGCGCGGACGTTCTCTCGACATCGGAGCTACTCGCGATTCTGCTACGCACCGGCACCGCGCAGTACAGCGCGGTAGGGCTTGGGCAACATGTGCTCGCCTCGCTCGCGGGTTTGCGCGGCGTCGCCCGCGCCAGCGTCGAGGAACTATCCCAGATCCATGGGATCGGCCCGGCGAAGGCCGCGCAGATCAAGGCCGCCATCGAGTTCGGCCGGCGGCTCGTCGCCGCGTCCCCAGACGAGCGGACGAAAATCACCTCGCCGCGCGACGTGTACAATCTGCTCGGCCCGTCCCTGCGGGAGGAGAAGCGCGAGCATTTCGTCGCCGTACTACTCGACACCAAGAACGGCGTGTTGCGCACCAAAACCGTGAGCGTCGGGGATTTGTCGTCGTCCGTAGTACATCCGCGCGAAGTGTTCACAGAGGCGATACGCCATAGCGCGGCGAGCCTGATCGTGTCGCACAACCACCCGTCGGGCGATCCGACGCCGTCGCCCGATGATATAGCGGTCACGCGCCGGTTGCAGGAGGGGGGCGAACTACTCGGAATCGAGGTGCTGGACCACATCATATTGGGCGACAACCGCTTCGTCTCGCTCAAGGAAAAGGGGCTGATGTGAGCGGTGGTTGTTTATCCGCCACCCGAGAAATAGACAGGCCGGGCGTGTACACACCCGACCTGTCGTTCTCATCCCAACGCGCTACTTGTCGCTAATACCCTTGTGCAACGCCGCCTGCGTCGCCACCCGCCGCACGATCGGCACCCGATACGGCGAACACGACACGTAGTTCAGCCCGATCTTGTGGCAGAACGCCCCCGAACGCGGCTCGCCACGTTTGGCACGTGAATATGTTTACTAAAACTGCCCCTATGGCTTGGTGGACGATGTTTCGGTGGTGGGGCGTACCTGTGACTGTATAGTGATTCGGTCAATGACTACCGACATTTTGACAAGTGCGCTATTGACCAGCACCCCGGCGCACTCCGGGTTGTGCAACACCACAGGCAACAATGCCTCCCCGCTCATCGCGGCATTGAATCGCCAGCCAAACCGAGCGGCAAATGCTTCGGGATCCGCGAACGCCAGCACCATCGGTCGTCCGCCCGCGTGCCGCGTGAGACCAACGCCCACGGGATTTTCCGACGTGCTGACGGACTCACCCGCCACATCAGACGGCACTCCGCTGGCCATGACGCCAACCTGAGACGTGCGAAATAGCGCGAGGAACCGCGCCTTGTTCTCCGGCGAGTCGCTCGCAATAAGCTCGGCGATCAATTCTGATAACGGCGTATCGCTAGCGGATTTTCCTAAAGTCATGTCAATCGCTCTTTAACTAGATTGCTGTCTGTCGCCATATCCGAACCGGAGTATCGCCTGCCACGACTCTTATTCTACCGTAGAGCGAAAGCCTCCGACGCGCGTCGGAGGCCTTTTCAAATGGTCAAACGCGACGCGCTGTTTATCGCTAACGCCCTCGCCAGGTGCCGCCGCCAGCCGCGCGATCGGCACCCGATACGGTGAACACAACACGTAGTTCAAGCAGAAACAGTCTCGCGATCGGTTTGCGCTAGTCGCCAGTCGTTCGTCTCTCTCGCCTCGCGTTCGCGGCGTCGGCGCTCCAGCTCGATCACGTCACCGAGTGTCCGGTACGGCGCGGGATCGGAAATATCGGGGTGTGCGTCATCTATTGCGACCAAGCGTAAGTATCGCTGATACTCCGGTGACTGAACATCAATCTCTTCTCCGTCTACGGTTCTTACGGTCATATCGTACTCCTGTTTCGTAGAAACGCGGTTGCGTCTGCGTCCGTCATCTCAAAGTAGCGCAAATCTTCGTAGCCTGTGTCTATTCCCAAATCGCGCATCCCTATTTTATCGCGGTAGAACCCTTCCGCGCCTTGCAACGAGTGCAAGCCGATTCGTCCACCGGATCCGAGTGACACGCTATACCGAACGGCAACCTCAATGAGGCCGATACCACACTTGAAGAATCGCGGTAGGGCTACCAGACCGGATAGATTCCACGGCGCGGTCCCCAAATAATCTACGTAGAGCAACGTTGTCGGCGGCGATGGTTGCGGTAACCGAGACGACTTGTCGGTGCGGGCTATCATCAATGCTTGCGTTTCGTTATTCGCCTCGACGCCGAATGCGATACTTTCCGCACCCATCGCCCGTGCCTTACGTTCCCACTCCCAATGCTTGTTCTCCGGCAGATCATAGCGCGGAATGCCCCGTGCCAACGCATCGGCAACGGCTTGCGTCAAAAACGGCTTCCACTGCGAATCGGTAATGATCATCTCCGCTGTCGTTACGCCGGTAACTAGTGTTGCCTGCTTCGGCAACCGCGTCGCGGCATCTTGTATAAATATTGGTTCCGCTTGCCGCACGGCCTATATTATACAATAAAAAAGCCCCCGGCTTGCCCATTAGATCTTCACTCTGCTGTTATGCTACATCTGTTTTGATTGCGGATTTCACGTGTTGATTCCAAAACTGTTCATAGCTATCGCGAGTTTTTTGAACGTACTCTTTTCTCATTGCTACCAGCTGATCCGGTGTTTTTCCGTCTAAAATGATGCCACGCTTCTCCGCTTGATCGAAATAACGGTTATCGGCGGTATTGCAGAACATACAAGCGGTTACCGTATATTCAGGCTTGTCACGATTTGTATGATCTTTGGGTAACAAATGATCTACCGATAAACTGAGCCATTTCCCGAAGGTGTCGGTTCCGTCCAAACCACAGTAGCGACATGTAAAATTGTCGCGTTGATGAACCGGGTGGGCATAACCGCGTAAAGAATCCGTATAAGTCATTTGTCTCATTTCCAGTACAAAATATGCTAAAAAAGCCACGGTACCCTGCTCCTATAGAACGGGTCTTGGCTTTAGGTGATCTATCGGTAGGTAAACACAGTGTTTTTTTGTAGAAGCGTCCATTCATCACTACCTTGAAATTTGATGAAACTACCACCATCACTGCCTGTCCTTCCCTTGTAAGTTGCTTCGACAGATAAACTGACTACGCCAGATCCTGTCGGTGAAGTACATGTTATCTTGCTATCCGATACAAGTCGAACGTTAGTCGCTTCGACCCGTTGCTGTGGAGAGACAAAGAAGACGCGAACTCTGTTATCACAACCTTGGAATGCCCTGCCATTGATTTCTACCTGAGTGCCTCCGGTAGTAGACCCAGTGTTAGGCATTATTTCTAAGATGATCGGTTGTGCGCGGTAGTCGGAGCAGATGTAGGTCGCGCCAATACTCGTAGCTTGACCTCTATCGCCACCACCGCAACCAAACAGGCATGCCATAGCGATCAGACAGAGTAGGAGTTACGCAGTTGCCAATTTAGGTTGGTAGAGGGATACTGGTTTGTGAACCTCCCTAAAACAGACGAAGTGGATTACATCCAGTTTCTAATCGCG
>JAYUUO010000127.1:0-12558 GCA_043754515.1 Armatimonadota bacterium | reverse complement strand
ACGGCTGGGCGGGGAAGTGGCGCACGGTGGAGCTGTCGAAGGGCGAGTTCACCTGGCCCCCGGCTCATCTCGTTGACGCGAACATGGCATCGTTTGAGTCCACCCTCCTGAGGGCACGCACGCCCTGTCCTGGCGAGCCGGTTGACGCAGTGGCACAGCGGATGGCGGAGGTTCACGCCGAACTGCCGTTCATCCACCCGTTCCGCGAAGGGAACGGGCGACTCGCGCGCTGGCTCGTGGGGTTGATGGCGCAACAGGCCGGTTTCCCGCCACCGCTTTATCGGTTCGAGGGGCGTGGTAGTAACCTAGAACGCCAACATTACTTACGCGCCGTGATTCGCGGATACGGTCAACGCTATGACTTGTTGACGGCCTTTTTCGTGGAGGCGATACGACGGCGCGAGGTCACGTCAGGTTGACGTTCGGCACGCGGTAAACCGTGTGCTCCCTCGAATACCGAAGACTGGCGCGCATCCTCCCGGATTAATCGGCGGACGGTTTCCGGGTCGCGCAGGTAGGGGTTGGTCTCGGTCAGGGGCTTCGGTTCCATGTTTCTATTATACCGCTTCGCCCCGCGCCGGGGCAGGATAATCGCGTCGCGACGCATAAACTGTCTTCCATAACAATGACCGACGATTTCCTAGCGCGTCTGGAGACTATCGAACCGAGCGACCGTGCTCTGGTAGAGCGGACGGTCGCCGGAGATCGAGAGGCGTTCACGCTCCTTCATAAACGGTACTACGCTCGTATTTATCGTCTCGCCGTGTACCGTTGCCGCAACACGCAGGACGCCGAGGACATCGCCGCCGAAACGTTCGTGAAGGCCATCGCGCACCTGCCGCAGTTCCGGTTTCAAGGAGAGTCGCTGTTCCCGTGGCTGTCACGCATCGCCACGAACCTTGTACACGATCAGGCACGGCGCACGGTGGGGGTGTCGTTCCTGTCGTTCGATAGCGGCACGGCGGATCAGGTGCGCTCGCTCCTCGAAGCACTCCCCGGCACCGACTCGCCCGACCCGCACGCGCTCGCCGAACGCGCCGAGACGCAGGCACTGGTACGCGCCGCTGTCGGCGCGCTACCGGGCGATCAGGCGGAGGCCGTCTTGCTACGGTTCGGGAGCGATCTACCGCTCAAGGAAATCGCCATCGCCCTCAACCGCACGGAAGGGGCGATCAAGTCGCTCCTACACCGCGCCCTGATCAACCTGCGCAAGGCACTGGTCACCGGGGCACTCGACTCGGCGTCCGCGCAAGAGTGGCGACACCAGGCCGAAGCCACGAATCAGTCGGCGTCCGTGACCAACACGCAAACTAACCCCGCCGGACAGGCGATAAAGAAACGATATGAGCATCTCGATCTCTGAACCGATGCGCGTCGCGCTCGACGCGCTCTACGAGGGCAAGCCCGCGCCGCCGGAGGTGCTGTCCGCGCTGACCGACGCCGAGCGGACGGAGATCGCCTCGCTCGCGCGGACCGCCCGCGTCGTCGGGTTGTCCCTGAATCAGCCGGTGCCGACGGCGGAGATGCAGGCGTCGGCACTGGCGCGGGCACACGAGGAGATGGCGAAGAAACCGCCCCCCACCCCGCGTGATCGTGGCAACCCCGCCGACAGGCCCGGATCGGCGGACGGGAGTACCCAGAGGAGTGCGGGGAGCGACGCGGAGGGCGGGAACTGGTTCACGCGCTTGTTTAAGAAGCCGGGTAGTTCGCGGTGAGTGCTCAGAGGTCACCGAGCACTCACCGCAGACCGTTCATGCTCCGACTCCGAGGCCGACAACCGGGGACTCCTCCACCAGCACGTCCCCCGAATCCGCGAGCGGCTTCCCGTCCCGCGCCCGCCTGACTCGCCACGCTGACCCGTCAAACGTCTCGCCGCCGACGCGAACCGCGTGATGCGCGACCATCTCTTTATGGGCCACATAGAACCCCAACGGCGGCAGGTGCAAATCGTTGCCGACGTAGTCGTCGGTCATGCTCTGGTTGATGACGATCCGCGCCCCGTCCGAATAGACGGCTTCCTCCACGGCGAAATCGGGCGTCAGGAATCGGTGCGCGGTCAAAAACGCGCCGAGAGACAACCTGTGGAGAGGACGCAGGATGCTTACTATTCGCTCGTCCTTGTCGGAAGGTAAAAGGGGCGCGATGTAGAGCAACGCGCGTAAAAAGTACTCCTCGTCCGCTCCCATCGGGATGCAGATCGGCACGGTGTCATGGTGAACGACGCTCAGGAGGGGGACGGTGATGCCTAGCGGCTGCCAGACGAGGTAGAACCAGATGTCGAGAAGCGGGGTCGCCCAATCGCCGCTCAACGTGGATATGCTTACCTCGCTCGAGGGGACGTCTTTAGCCACCTTCATGGCATCGTCAATGGCTTGCCACCGGTTCGTCTGTTGCGCCAGGTAGGGCATGAGTACCTTCGCGTCACGCGCCGTTTGATCCCCGTCGAGCCAGTGGACAAGGTCCGGCTTGTCGCGCATTTTCTTACGCAGGCTGATGTGCGCGCCGTCCCCGATGATCTTGTCGCGGTAGGCGCGGGCGACGCTGACGTGGTCGCCGCCGGGGAGCGGGACGACGCGCACGTCTAGCCGCCGACGCTCCGGGTCGCGCTCGTAGCGCAGATCGAGCGTGATGCTAGGTGGCGAGCGGAACAGGTCGGCGACGCCGTACGCCGAATCGGTCAGCAGGGCGAGCGCGGTTCGGGTTGGAGTGGCACCGCCCGCGTTCACGCGCACCGCGCCCACGAACGGCATGGTTAGTCCCTTCTCCGCGTCCCAGATCGGGAACGGGTACGGGCCGGGTTCCGCCGGAAGGTCTTTCGCGAACAGGATCGCCCCTTCCCGGTACGGGATAACGAGATGGGACGTGCCGTCGTCTGGAACGGAACACAAGCTGGGTAACAAGATGAATCCGCCGACCCGGTGCGTTCGGGTGTCGCGGCTCGCCTCAACCGTGACCTGTATCTCGCGCTCCGTGCAGGTCAGGTAGACGTCCACCGGGATGCCGCCCGGCGCGTCCAGCCCGAACAGGATGCGCTTGCCGGTCGCGCCGGACTTTTCCGACAGCGAGATCAGTTTCATCTCGCCGAACCGATAAGGAATCGTCTCGCCGGTCTCGCGGTTGGTAATCTCTATAGTGCCGAGCGACGCGCCGTCGGCCCAGACGGTACCCGTCTCGGTTTCGGTCAGGCGGTACGTCAGGTCTCGACGATCCACGGCGAACGCGTACGCGCCGAACGTGATGCTCCATGAGTTGTTAGCGGGCATAAGGACACTTCCACCCCCAGTGTACCGCGTGCGCATCCGCCAAAGGAGGTGGGCGAACTTTGTCAGCGGATCTGCCGACAATGAAAGGCGGTAGTAATGTGGGTACCGGGGTATATGAGCGGTAATATACCCGAAGCCGTGGGTATAAACGACACGAAGCACCGAAGCGCGAGTGGGTGCGGCGGGCACTTAGAAAAGGCGGGGGGGTTCCCGCATTCAGGGAGTTTCATTCATGCTTGATCCAGAGACAGCGCGGGAACACCTGCGCGATGCCGCTTCGGAGAACCCGCTTTCGTTGCGTGTCGAACGGGCGCGTGGTCTGCCACCCGCGCCCCGCGCCGCCGCCTTCTCGCTCCTCGGGTGTGACCTAGAGGGAAACCTCTTCACGTCGTATCGGACGTCACCAGGCCGGGTTGAGGCACAGACCGAGGCCGCGGCATTGTGCGATTCGATCAGCGTGCCGGAGCGCGAGCAGTTGTTCCGCGCGTTCTTCCCGCGACTGGGCGGCGCGATGGCGCGATGGTGGTCGCCGGACGTATCCCCACTCCACCAGGTCGGCTGGAACCCCCGGCCGTTCCGCCTTCTGAACAACGCGGATGGCAGCCGCGCCGCGCGGCTTCATCAGTTGCAGAGTTTGCTCTCCGATTCGCCGCACTTCGGCATCGGACGGTACTGCGAGCAAGGCCCGCTTTGGTTCGCCACCTACGCGCCCTACGTGGGGAGCGAGGGGAGTCGGGCGATGATCGGCGACCGATTGGGCGCGGTGCTTTCGACCGCGATTGACCGGAACGACCCGGCGGAATCCAATGCGATTCAGGAGGTGTTGATCCTGTCGGCGCGCGGGGAACACCCGATCGGCGCGATGGGGCGGCACGTCGTGCGTGCGCTCCTGTCGTCATCCCGCCCCGAAGGCTGGCGGGAGATGGCGCGGCTTCTCGCCGAGTCGGGGGAGGACGCGGGCGTACGCCGACAGATTCTCGAAGTCGCGGGCGAGGCACACCCCGAAGCGTTCCTGAAGATACTCGGCGTCATCCGCGAGAAGAACCTTCTCCGCTTCCCGGACGTCGTCCTGACCGTGATTTCTTGGTTCGGGGTCGAGGAAGAGGGCTTCGCCGTCACGGACGGTAATGTAATCCTGGCGCGGGTCGAGCAGTTCCTCGTGGACAGCGTAGCGCGGGAGAAGACTATCTTCCACGGCACCGAGCCGACAACCGTGTACTACGCACTGTGGTGCGCGGCGTTCCTGAATGTCCGCGCCGCAATCGGGATCGCCGCCCGCCTCCTCCGGGATGTAGACGCCGAGCGGCGGTACGCGGCGGCGTATCTCCTGGCACAGACGCGCCTCCCCGAGGCGGAGCCCGCGCTCCTGACCGCGCTAGGCGACACCGACATCCGCGTCGCCGCGTTCGCGTTCGGGGTCGCCGATTGGACCTCCGCCATGTCCGTCGCCGCATCCGCCGACGAAGCGGGCGTGACGGCACCCGCCCCCGCGCTGGCATCCTCGGAAGCGGAGCGCAAAGAGCAGGAGCGCGAAGGCGGACTACTGGGGGCGTTGCGCGGCTTCGTCGCCAAGGTCAGTAGGCGGGAGAACGGCCCGAAGGGCGGTAAAGATCTGAACCCCGTTGCCTCCATCCCCGAACCCGTGTTCGCCCCGGTCGTGACGCCCCTGGGCCGGTTCGATCAAGTGGCGCGTAACCTTCCGCGGTTCCCCGCTAAAGAGCGGCAACTAGAGCCGATCATCTGGGGCTGGACGCGCCGCCCCGCCGCCCAATCCGACCTCGCCGACGTGCTACCTGGCCTGCTGGATGGGCAACCTGTCTCGCGCCTGTATCCGTTCCTGCCCATTATGAGCGCGAACGGCCGCTGGCAACTCGTGGGGGTGATCGCCGCGCTCCGCCCGAGAACCATCGAATCCACGAACCTGTTGATTACCCTGCTCGGCGACGGGGCGGCGAACGTGCGGCAGCGCGCCGCCGACGCGCTGAAGCGGTTCCCGATCGGCGAGGCGGAGGAGATGCGGCTAGAGGGCGTCCTAATGAGTAAACAACCGCTTGATATGCAACGCCCCGCGATGGCGATCCTGCTCGGGCGGCCCGACGAAGCGGTGCTCACGGCGGTGGGGCGGCTACTCGGATACCCGGAGCACGAGGGACGCGCGATCGGGTTAGCCATCCTCGCGCAACTACTAGAAAAGCGGCGCGCGACGGAGGCGGGGCGGGATATGCTGGAGGGCTGGCTCAACGGGATGGAACCCGCCGCCCTTTCGGAGGCCGAGGCGGAACAACTCAAGTCGCTCCTGCCGCCCCGGCGCATGGCTACGCTGAACGCGGCGCGGGTGAGGAGATGACCTTCCCACTCGTGGTATAGTATGTGTAAGGGACACACAGTACCATGGCGATCTACTTTTACCTACAGACCGAGAAGCCGTACGGCGTATTTTCTAACTTCTCGCCGTTCGGCTTCACGCTCGACGGGCGGTACTGGCAGACCAGCGAACACTACTTTCAGGCGCAGAAATTTGTCGGCTCGCTCGCCGACTTCGAGGCGGTAGCGGACGCGCGTACGCCGAAAAAAGCCGCCGATATGGGCCGGGAGCGGAGCCGCCCGCTCCGCGCCGACTGGAATCAGGTCAAGGACGACGCAATGCGCCGCGCCCTCCGCGCCAAGTTCGACACGCACGCGGAGCTACGCGAACTGCTCGAAGCGACCGGTAGCGAGGAGTTGATCGAGAAGACGGGCGACGATTACTACTGGGGGTGCGGCAAGGACGGCACTGGCAAGAACATGCTGGGTATGCTCCTCATGGAGCTGCGCGAGGCGTTGCGGGGCGGCGATGCCAAGTAGCGGTCGCGGCTACACGATGGACGAGGCGCGCCTGTTGCGAAATGGAACCGGCGCGCCATTCAGAATCATACTTCGCTTCCTGACGAGGGCACCTGAGCCGCTCCGCTCGCGTATGTTGCTCGCCGTCGGGGAGCGGGAAGCGACGCCGAAGTTCAGAGAGCAGTGATTCGACCCGGATCATGAGTTGGTTTAGTGGCTCAACAATCCCGAGAGACAGAAATCGAGGCGCAGAATCTTGAGATTCACGGTATTTCACAGTTCATGGAAGGAGCACTAACTCACGCAGTCAATGAACCGCTCATGCAACTGGCTGAACGTGATCCCGATCCACTCACGTAAACTGCTCAAGAGAATCGCCTGATGCGAATTTTTTGAGACCAACGTTCGGCTCTCGTCGTCACTGTTCTTGGGGTTGTTAGCACTAATTAATCTGCTCGCCGAATTCTGTCTCTAGCTCCTTAGTCCGATAGGCACGCGGGCGAGCTGAGTACCGCTATTCATCGCTAGGGCGAAGGCCAACGCCACATCCTGATCGGGCGTGTTAATAGGCGTGAGGAAGACGCACAAGACCGTGCCGACACGGTAGGCGATGACGTGTAAATTGAACCGAAGTACCGGCCTTAGTTATTTTTGTGAAGGTAGGCGGCTGGCGAGGCCTCGCGAGGCAAGGGTCGGGAGAATCGCGGAGCAATTTGTCCCGCGAGCCATGAACTGGGCCTATAAAGGCAACAGGGGGAAGGCGGGGGCGACAACCCGGTAGGTGTGTTTGAGCGTGGCCACCTTCGGACACCCCTGCGTCAAGGCCACCGTGAGCAATCGAAAACTGCGGCGGTTTCGTCGAGACCTCGGCGTCGGTGAAGCGGGGGCTGTTGTTAGGAGAGCGACGCCATCGTCTCCAGAGGGGTTGTTCCTTCAGGAAGTCGTCGATCGTCACGAAAAGAGAGGTCATCTCTCGACAAACCGTTGCGGTTTTCGACTGGCCAACGACGCGTCGCTGTCTCTCGGGTAGCGGCGCACTCGCGACCACGGGCGACAGTGCGCCCGAGACGGCGAAACGCTTGGCGACGAGGGATAGTGCCGATTTGGCGGTAGAATTCTGTATACTGATCATGAAGGTCATCCTTTTGTAGGGCTAAAGCTCAGCAACTTCTTTCAACATCGGGATGACTGGCTTGCTTCAACTCAAGATCCAGGTTTATCTAACGCTTTGGGGACGTATCCGCGCGGTGCTCGACACACAACCGTTTGGCAGTCCGCCCACACGGGGGAGAACAGTTTTATGGTAGTGGCAAACATCCTGACCTCGACCGATCCATTACTCCAAGCCGACGCACCTGCCGCGTACCGGCAACCCTTCGAGCAAGTGCTGGTTGCTCTCATCACAGATGCGAAACACGGCTTGACCGACGCCGAAGCGGCAAGCCGTCTGACACAAAACGGGCGTAACGAATTGACTGCGAAAGCCACTACCCCGGCATGGCGAAAGTTCCTAGCGCAGTTCGCTGATAGGCTGGTGGTTCTGCTCCTTGTCGCTACCGGCATCTCATTTGTGCTGTGGTTGATCGAGCGAGACTCATCGCTACCTTACGAAGCAATGGCGATTCTCGCCGTCGTGCTGGCGAACGCGGTGATGGGTTATGTGCAGGGAGCACGGGCGGAGACGGCGGTCGCGGCGTTGCGGCAAATGGGCGCGGCGAAAGCGAATGTTTTGCGCGGCGGGACACGGAAAAGCGTTCCCTCGGCGGAAGTTGTCATGGGCGACGTGTTGCTTTTCGAGGAGGGCGACACCATCCCCGCCGACGCAAGGCTGATTGAGTCCACGTCGCTTCAGGTCGCCGAGGCAACGCTCACGGGCGAGAGCGTGCCGGTGGAAAAAAACACTGCGGCTATCACGGGGGATGCCGAACTTGCCGACCGACGCAACATGATTTTCAGCGGCACTGCGGCAACGTATGGGCGCGGCATGGCGGTTGTCACCGCGACGGGAATGCAAACCGAGATGGGACAAATCGCCACGCTCTTGAAGGACGCTCCCGACGAATCAACACCGCTACAAAAGGAATTGGATCATTTCGGCAAGCGGCTCGGCGTCTTCGTCTTCGCTATCGCCGTGTTGATGACAGGAACCATTATCGTCGTCGAGAATGTGCGCGGTATGTCCGCATTGTTCGATGTTTTGATACTCGGCGTCGCGCTCGCGGTCGCGGCGGTTCCCGAAGGATTGCCCACCATCGTGACTACGGTGCTTTCGCTCGGTGTGCAACGGATGGCAAAACGGAACGCGATTGTGCGGCACTTATTGGCGGTGGAAACGCTCGGCTCGGCAACGATCATCGCATCAGACAAAACCGGCACACTGACGAAAAACGAGATGACGGTTCACGCCGTCGTCACGGCGAGCGGGCGTGTGAACGTGGGTGGCACGGGATACGCGCCTACGGGAAACATCAAAGCAGAGGATGACACACCGCCCGACCCCACACGGCTCGCGGAGTTACTACGAACGCTGACTGTTGCTGACCGGGCAAGCAACGCGCTTTTGCAGGAGGCGAATGGGGCATGGACGGTGCATGGCGACCCGACGGAAGGAGCATTGATTGTCGCGGCACGCAAAGCGGGCATCGAAAAAGCGGTGATGGAAAAACGCTTTGTTCGCGTCGCCGAAGTTCCGTTCTCATCGGAGCGAAAGTTGATGAGCGCGGTTTTCACTGATGTCGACTGTGAAAACAATCGGTTCGTTTTTGTCAAAGGCGCACCCGATGTTTTACTCACCCGTTGCACACACGAATTAATAGGCGCGGAATCCGTGCGACTCACCGCCGCGCGACGGGCGTCAATCACGGCGGCGTGCAACGTGCTTGCGGGGGAAGCCTTGCGGACGCTTGGAATCGCCGAACGCCCGTTTTCCGAACACACACCCCTCGAAAGCGTGAACACAAATATAGAAAACGACCTGACGTTTTTAGGTGTGATCGGCATGATTGATCCGCCCCGTGCCGAAGCGAAAGAAGCCGTGGCGCGGGCGCGTGAAGCCGGGATTCGCCCCGTAATGATTACCGGCGATCATCCGAAGACCGCGATTGTTATCGCCGCCGAACTCGGCATTGTCCCGGCGGGCAGTCGCGCCCTAACCGGTGCAGAAATCGAAGCGATGACGGAGGAGGCACTCGCACAAGGTGTGCTTGATGTGTCGGTGTATGCCCGCGTGAGCCCGCAACACAAACTGCGTATCGTCAAGGCACTGCGAAGCGGCGGCGCGATCGTCGCCATGACTGGCGATGGAGTGAACGACGCGCCTGCCCTGAAGAACGCTGACATTGGCATTGCGATGGGCATCACCGGTACGGACGTTTCTAAGGAAGCCGCCGACGTGATTCTGATCGACGACAACTTCGCCACGATTGTTGCGGCGGTTGAGGAAGGACGCGCTATCTTCGACAATATCCGCAAGTTCCTACGCTTTTTGATGTCGTCAAACATCGGCGAGGTGGCGACCATGTTCTTCGGAGTGATTCTGGCGAAAACACTGGGGCTGGACGCTCTCGGTAACAGTGACACAGTGGTACTGCCGCTTCTGGCGACACAAATTCTGTGGGTGAATCTTGTTACGGACGGTGCGCCGGCCCTTGCCTTAGGTGTTGACCCCGCCGAGTCCGGCTTAATGGCGCGTCCGCCGCGCCCTATCGGCGAGGGCGTGGTGACGGCGCGAATGTGGGCGGGAGCATTTTTTGTAGGAGCAATAATGGCGGCTGGAACGTTGCTGGTGCTGGACGCATCGCTTCCAGGCGGCTTGATTGCCGGTTCGGGGAGTCTACGCTACGGGCAAACGATGGCATTTACCACGCTGGTGCTGTTCCAACTGTTCAACGTTTTTAACGCCCGGTCGGGCGAGCAAAGCGCGTTCGTCGGGCTTTTCCACAACCGTTACCTGTGGTGCGCGGTGGGCTTGTCGCTTGTTCTGCAAGTCGCAGTTATTTACACACCATTTTTGCAGAACGCTTTTTCGACCGTGAGCCTAAACCCTGGTGACTGGCTCCGGTGCGTCGCGGTGGCGAGTTCGGTGCTGTGGCTACGGGAAATCAGCAAGTTAGCCACCCGCACCGTGGATAAGTGGCACAGGTGAGGCACTAGGAATATGTTGTTTCGGGACGCACACGAGTGCTTCCCGCTTGTAGACTACAGAACTAAGTGGAGACTACCAAATGAGGATACTGTTTGCGACCGACGGCTCCGACAGCAACCTTGCTGCGGCGCGGTTCCTGCCGCGCCTTGGACACCACCCGAACGCTCACGTCCATCTGGTGATTGCGACCGATGGGGATCAAACGGACGACGGGACGTTCGCACTGCACCGGGCGCGAGAGGCTATCGGCGATTTCGCCGGTCACTTCACCCGCGCCGCGTTTCGTGCGGATAGCACCAGCGAGATTGTGGATAGGATTCTTTGGGAGTCCGAGATCGCCGAATCCGATATGATTGTGGTTGGAGCGCGGGGACGATCAGCTATCGCGCGTTTCCTGCTCGGTAGCGTCGCGGAGGCGGTCGCCCGCTACGCTAACATTCCCGTGTTGGTTGCGCGAATGTCGGAGGGCGCGACTACACACGCGGAAACGTTACCGCCGCTTGAACAGATTGTCGTTGGGGTAGACGGATCAACCGGCGCGACCGATGCCGCGATGTTTGCCGCGACGACTTTACCGCTTCCACAGGGTTGTATCTTGCGCCTTACTACCGTGCTTCCGCAAGCCGGGTGGATTGGGTTGCCTGAAATGCCAACCGAAGCGGGTTTGGAAAGCCGTGCCAAACAAGACGCGGTAAGGCTTCATGCCCAAGAAGTGTTGTCGGATCTGCGCGGCGAGCTAGAAGCCCACGGCGCGAGGGTGATAACAGAAATCGTATACGGCGATCCGGCAACCGAACTGATCAACGTCGCCGTTGGCGCACACGCCGATCTAATCGTTACCGGGTCTCGCGGTCTCAGCGGCATCGAACGCTTTTTTATAGGCAGTGTTTCTGGTCGTCTCTTATGGCAGGCACCTTGTTCTGTGCTGGTGTGCCGACCACTGGATGGCGACGCAGAAGAAAGTAGCATTTTATGAACATTCTCTTGGTTACGGACGGCTCGGAGGGAGCAACCGATGCCGCGCACTTTCTTGCCGGTTTCGCTCCCTCGCTGGACACACACCTGCATATTCTAACTATTCGACGAGAAACGGCGGGCGAGGCCGGGTGCGCGGAAAAGGCAGAGGCGATTTTCGCGGCGACACGCACAGCACTGGGCGGTTTCGCGGGGCAGATCACGACGAACTATACACAAACTCGCCTCGCGACAAGCCGGATTGTGGAACGGATACAGGTCGCCGCCGAAATGTTACCCGCCGACCTAGTGGTCACGGGTTCGCGGGGACACAGCCGGGTCGCGCACTTCTTTCTGGGAAGCGTGGCTCTCGGCATCGCCCGTCACTCCCCCTGCTCCGTGCTTATTGGACGAGCACCAAACAACGCACTGAAACGGGTGGTTATCGGCATAGATGATTCCGAGGATTCGCTCGGCGTAGTTTGCTTTTTGAAGCGTCTGTCTATTCCCTCCGACTGCGCCATTCATCTGGTGTATGTCGCCATATCGAGTGATATGGCGGCACAAAGTAGCACACGGCTTCCGGCATCCGTGCGCCATGCCATCGCTTCCGCAGTTCACGACGGACAAGAGGAAGGACGTCAACGACTAAATGAAGCCGCCCAAGAACTACACGCTACTGGGAGCGAAATTACAACAGAAGTTCGCTACGGCGATCCCGTCACGGAACTTCTTGGAGTAGCGAACGGGATTGCCAAAGAGCAGAAGCCCGACGCGGATTTGCTGGTCGTCGGGGCGCGGCGGCGTAGCCCTCTGGAGGAATACTTCCTCGGTAGCGTTTCGTCGCCTATAATCGAATTGGCACATTGCTCTGTTCTTGTTGTGCGTGGCTAATAGGGAACCACGCCCACTCGCTCGCTACTGTTTCCGCTTGCAGTGGTACCATGTCCACCGCTCGCTCCATTTTGTCCGACAGGTAGCCGTGCTTCCGCAAAACCCGCTTCACGATGTGGCGCAGGTTCGCCCGCACCGATTCCTTGATCGCTCAGACGACCGATACGTTCTCTTTGGACCGCCCTCACTGAATCGCGGGCGACGGCTTGAAGTGCGGCATCGCCCAGGATTTT
Source organism: Armatimonadota bacterium (assembly GCA_043754515.1). Taxonomy (GTDB): domain Bacteria; phylum Armatimonadota; class Armatimonadia; order Armatimonadales; family Armatimonadaceae; genus JACMIU01. The sequence goes on along the minus strand of JAYUUO010000127.1, from coordinate 247 downwards.
CACCGCCGAACCGTTCACCTCTGACGCGTCGTAGAACGCTACTTCGTCATGTGCCAAGCAGAGCACCGTGCGCCTGTGCCTCGCGCATCTCTTCCGCAAGATCGATAAGTTCTCGAATGACCTGTGCGGTTTCGATGCCACGGCCCTGGTACTTGCGAATCGCATTGGTTTTCGCCACGTCGAAACATTGGCATACTTCTAATCTCGCCCCGGTTCGTTGCCGACATTTTAACGTGTTCTATCAACT
>JAYUUO010000126.1:0-39239 GCA_043754515.1 Armatimonadota bacterium | reverse complement strand
TGCACCGGTGCAGAAGCCGATCCAGTGCCGCGCCCGCCATGATCGCGTCGCCCGCGAACACGTCCGCCCATTCCCCGAACGCCTTGTTGCTCGTCAGTGTTACCGACCCGGAGAAACCGCCCGGGCGGTTTCCTCGCGCCCCCGGTCACAGCGGTGGCAGATCGCCTGGAACAGCAGGCTGGCCTGTGCCGAATCCAATGCCAGATAGCCCACCTCGTCGATGATCAGCACCTTCGGATGCACCAGTTTGTTCATCGCAGAGAAATCGCCGGGGCGATTTCCTTGACCCGGTGCAGGGCGTTGCGCTCCATGGCGACCGACAGCCGCCGCGCCATCTCCAGCGCGTTCGTGAAGTAGACCTGATGCCCCTTCTCGCACGCCATCACCCCAAGGGCAACTGCGAGGTGCGTCTTCCCCACGCCGGGCGGCCCCAAGAAGACCAGGTTCCGCCCTTCGTACAGGAAACGTCCCGTCGCCAATTCGTCTATCAGTCGAGGGTCGAGGCAGAGGAATCGCCCGAATCGATTTTCTTGTTTCTTGACCCGGCTGCGCCGAGAAGTCGAAGTCGGGAAGTCGTTTCAACACAAGAAGACCCTTCCCACTGCCGTCCGCATAGCGCGGGGTATGATGGGTCGTGATTACCGCTCCCTTTCAGCCACCGCCTGCGGTTCCCGCCCTTCACCAAGAGCTACAGGTGCCGAACGCCGACGCCTGTGACGTCGGCGTCGTCTCCCTTCTAGACGTCGCGCCTGCCGCCCGGCGGATCTTCACGCTCCGCGCCCTAAGCGGCCCCGTGGTCGTCACGCGCCTATCCCCGTCCTGCCACTGTGTCTCGGCAGCATTATCTGCCGCAGGCGAAGCCGCGAGCCTCCCCCGGGTGTTCGCGCCGGGCAGAACCCTGTCCGTCGCCGTCTCGATTGACCTGGCCGAACTGCGCCCCGGCCCGTTTACCAAAACGGTCGTCGTCTACGCGAAGCCGTCTACGGGTGGCGCGGAGTTCGTCCTCACCCGACTCGCCGTGCGCGGCACCCTCCTGCCCGCCGTCTCCTTCGCCGCCGGGAGTTCTGTTTCTGCCGCGCCGAGCCTTTCCGTCCTGCCGCTCGGCACGCTCGACCTTGCCGCGCCTCGAAGCACTGCTGGTGGCGTGGTACTCGTCGCTACGCCCGACCCGCGCCTCCTCAGGGGCAACGCCGCCGTCCCGCCGCTCGCGTCCGCCGTCCCCGGCGTCCGCACCGAACGACTCCCGGACGCCAAGAACGGCGCGCTCCGCTACCGCGTGTCCGCCGCGCCGGACGCGCCCGTCGGCCCCGTGTTCGGCATGCTCTCGTTCGCGCCGTCCGTGTCCGACAAGAGCGTCCGCGCCGCCGCGTGGCGGAGCGCGGGCATCGTGGTCACCGGCGAGATCGTCGGCGACATCGCCGCCAGCCCACGCGTCGTCGCGTTCTCCCTCGCGCCGGGGGCGGGGGCGACGTCCGCGCCGGGCCTCGCCGCATCGAAAGCCGGGGACACACCGCCGCCCTCGCTCTCCCGCGCGGTGACCCTGACCGCGCGGGTCGCGGCCTGTTTCGTCGGCATCACGGCGGAATGTGACAAACCCGCCGTGTCCGCCAGACTCCTGCCGCCCGCAACCGGGGCATCGGCGACCGCTACCGAGCGGACGCTGCTCATCACGCTCGCCCCGGACGCGGCGCGGAGGGTGGCGGCGGCGGACGGCGGCGGCTTCTTCCAGGCCCGCGTCACCGTGCGCCTCGCGAACGGCCAGCGGCTCGCGCTCCCGGTCAGCGCGTTCCTGGAGCAGAGGCTCGCCCCGGCGGCCCCCGCCCCGGCGAAGCAGGAAGTCAAGCCCGCCGCGCCGAAACGGTAGTCAATCCGCCATGACGCCGCCGCGACTGTTATCCCTTGTTCTTTCCATCCTCTTCCCGCTCGCCGTGCCGGTACAAGCAGGACAAGTTAGCAACGCCGCGCCGCCTAGCGAGTTACCTATCATCGGTTCCGCCGCGCCAGACTTCACGCTGTCCGACGCGAACACCAGCATAAAACGCAAACTGTCCGAGTTTGTCGTTGCCAAACGCCCAGTCGCGTTGTTTTTCTTTTGCGGTTGTCCTGCCTGCCACGCCGTTGCAACCCACTGGGGCAGGTTTCAGCGTGGAGGCGTACTGCCAACAACCGCCGCTACGGTGATCGTATACCAGAGCGACGAAGCCGAAGAAGCCCGCACCTTTGCCCGCGCCACCGGACTCGACACCAAGCGTACCGCCGTTTTGCTCGACGGCGACCTGCGTGTCACCGACACGCTGTACCATGCCCTGCCGTGCCCGCGCCTGCTTGCGTTAGACGAGAATGGAACCATTCGCTACATCAAACCGCACGAAGGCGATACCGACGCGGAAAAGAATGCCTCAACACTCGCCGCCCGCGTTCTGTCCGCGCTCCGGACCGTGGCGACGAACCCGGCGAAGGACGCCGCGCCGTGATGCCGCCTCTGCCGCTCGGCGAACGGGCGACCCGCGCGGCGTCGGACGCCGCTTCGCCGCCGAGGCATCTCGACGACACGACAACGGAGCGAGAGCGAACACTACCGGCAACCACACGCGACGCGGACGACGCGCCGACGGGCGAGATAGAGCCGAATCTTTGGAACGGTTTCGGCTACTTCGCGCTAACCCGTCGCACCGAACTTGCCGCGCAAGCCATCACCGAGACCGCCGTACTATTCCTCCTGGCGGTTGGAGCCTTCGTCACGCGCTACCAATCAGAACACGAGCCAGTAAACGCGCCGGTCGCGGCGCGAGCAGGGACTATGGTAGTCGGCCTGCTCTGGTCGGTGCTCATCGCCCCGGCGACACTCGCGGCACTCTGGTTCGTCGCAAAGTTCGCCCTCCACGTCATCGTACAGAAGCACGAGGCGCGAGCGTGGCAAGAGCAAGCGGAGGAGGCGGAAGAGCCGTAGAAAGACGCCGCGTCGGGACACGCCGCCGACGCCCGCGCGGAAAACCGCCGGCGAAGACCCCCGAACGCCCCCCGAAGCAGTTCCCGCGTCTAAGGCCGCCTACAGTAACCAAACATATATCGTCTCTTTAACGTGAGTTTCTTTTACGTCACTGTTACGGTATAATTATGGTATGCAAATAGAGACGGATTCACTAACGCGGCGGCGCGGCCCCGTCGCGCACGCCGGGCGCGCGCGGGTGACCGTCTATTTAGACGAATCGCTCGCCGAGTGGGGAAAGCGACAAGAGGGCGGCTTATCTGATTTGCTTCGGCGTTTGCTCGCCGAGGCACACAATCAAGACGTTCCGGCATTGGTTTCACTCGACGGGAGGGCTCTCGCACGCTATCACGCCCTCGTGGACCGAAAACTGGCCGCGGGGCTGACGGCTCAAGAAGAGTCCGAATGGGATCGCCTGCGCAGCGACATCGCCGCGGCTGACCGCGAATCACCACGCGCCGACCAACGGGAGCGTGCGGCGCGGTTCATTGACGAGGAGTTCGCCCGCTTACGCGGGCAGATCGAAGCCCTGCCGCCGGTCGCCTCCGTACCATGATCTTCGTCCGCTCCGTGCCGCGCCGGGTCTACGCCGACTACACCCGCTATCGCCTGTTGCTCCGCGTCGATTTTCGCCATCGGTGCGCGTACTGCCTGCGGCACGAATTTTTCGTCGGCGGCGAGGCGGGAATGGAGATAGATCACCACCGCCCTCAGGCCGGCGCGTCCGCCCGGCCCGACCTCGTGAGCGTTTACGAGAACCTGTATTGGTGCTGCGGCGAATGCAACCAGAACAAAGGCGACACATGGCCAACACCCGCCGACTATGACGCGGGGCGGCGGTTCCTCGACCCCTGCCGCGCGGAAGACGACCACGACCGCCATCTGCGGGCGGGGGACGACGGGACGCTCACGCCGCTCACGGAAATCGGCGTGTACACGAGCGAGCACCTGCTCCTCTGGCGCGAATCGCTCGCGTATCACCGGGCGCGGTGCTTGCGCTGGCAGACCGAGCGTCAGGCACTGCTCGATGTTCTTGCCACTCGCGCCGTTCCGGAGGCCGCACGCGCGGCCATCGAATCGCGCCTAGCCGAACTGGGCGAATGGATCGCGCCGCCCGTGTTTGATCGCGCCACGCGGCGACGTTCCCGTTAATCGCCTTCAATCGCCTTCACAGCCTACAAACGGGGCGTCCGCTGCCTCGCATCACCCGTCTCAGAAACGGTCGTTAATGAGACCGATCAATAGCGGATCGAGCTAGACGGGGCGGCGGGGCGTTCGACATTAGCAACCGTGTTTCCAAAAACGGACGTGTTTCCGATAATAGAAATACGTCCGTTTTTGGAAATATCACGCGAAACGGGGTATCATAGCACAACCGTATGGATACCGCTTACAGTGCCCCCTGGTCCGATGCCGTCCTCGCCGAAAAACTCAGGTGCGGGGACGTCGGCCCCTTCCCCGCGCGGATGCGGCTCCGGGAGGGTGACGCGCGCGGCGTCCTGGAGATCCGGTTCGGCGACGCCACCGCCCACTTCGCCTATGTCTACAAGAACCGCAGTGCCCCCAAGGCCCTCGAACAGGCCGTCGCGGAGGCGTCGCGGGCCGCGAAGACGGCCCGCCTGTCGCCGCTCGTGATCGTCCCTTACCTGCCCGAAGAATCGCTCCGGCACCTCGAAGAGGCGGGCATGAGTGCCTTCGATCTGTGCGGCAACGGCGTGATCCGCGCGCCGGGGATGGCCATCTGGCGCGGCGGGCACCCTAACCGCTTCCGCGAATCGCAGCCGGTGCGCAACGTCTACCGGGGGAGCAGCGCGCTCTTCGCCCGCGCTTTCCTGTTGCGGCCCGTCTTCCCGTCGCTCACCGCCCTGCGCGCCTTCGTGCTGGACCGGTTCCTCCCCGCCGCCGGGGTTTCTAAGGAAAGCCGGCTCGCCAAGAGCACCGCGTCCAAAGCCGCCCGGGTGCTCGAGGAGGAGCGCGTCATCGTGCGATCCGGGACGGGGCTGAGTCTACTCTCCCCGGCACTCCTGCTCCGGAACCTGCGCCAGAACTACGCCCGGCCGCGCGGCAGGCGCGTCGAGGGGAAGACCACCCTGCCTCCTTCCGAGGCGTGGTCGCTCCTGCGGGGGGCGGGGATGCGCGCCGTCGCGACCGGGGATGGTTCCGCCGGGCGGTACGGGCTTCTCTCCGGGGCCGCGAGGCTGTCGCTGTATGTGGACGACTTCGAGAAGGCGCAGACGCTGCTCCGGATAACGCCGGGACGCGTCTTCCCTAACATCGAGATCGTCGAAGAGGCCGGCGATGCGGTCTACTTCGACGCGCGCACGGACGGGGCGTCGGACTGGGCGTCGCCCGTGCAGGCCTACGTGGAACTGTCTAACTCCGGCCCGCGCGAGAAGGAAGCCGCGCAGGTGCTGGAGGCCCTTTTCCTGAAAGGGGAAACCTTTTGATGACGACCATGAATGAAACGGCCGACCCCCTCCGCAGGCATCTGCTCGACATCCTATCCGATCCCGCGTCGGAGGGCCTGATACTGGCCGGCGGGTACGGGCTGCGCCTCAAGCAGATCCACTCGGAGGCGACGGACGCGGGCACCCTGTTCCCCGTCGTCCCCGAAGCGCGGGCGACGCAGGACCTGGACTTCTTCTTACGCCTGGCTCTCTTCGCCCAGAAAGAACGGGGGATCGCGGTGCGTTCTCTCATCGATCGGCTGGGCTACGAGGAGCACACGCCGCGGTGGCAGTTCGGTAAGCCCTCCGGCCCTGACGCGGCGGGACGCACCGTCAAGATAGACCTGCTCGCCCGCCCCCCGGCGGGGGGCGAGGCGGTGCGGGTCAAGGGCCGCCGCGTCGGCTCCGGGTCGGGGGTGGATCTGCACGGCCGCGAGACGCCGGAAGCGTTCGCGGTCGAGGACAGCCCCCTGCGGCTGCCCGTTTCCGGCACGAACTCGCGGGGCGAATCTATCGACGCGGCGGTCCACGTCCCCCACCCGTATGCCTGGCTCACGATGAAGGTGGCCGCCGCCCACGACTGGCTCCGACGCGAGCGGGGCGAACTGCCGCCCAAGCCGAACGGCGGGAAGCACGTGTTCGATGTGTATGTCCTTACCGCGATGCTGACCGAGGCGGAGATTTCCGAAGGGGCGGTGATCGCGGGGCGGTATGAGGCGAATCCGGTGGCGCGGGACGTGCGCGATTGGGCGCGCGAACTGTACGGGAGTATCCGGGCACCAGGCGTACGGGAGGTGCTACGCCAAACCGGGCGGGAGTTCGACTACCCACTATTCTGGGAGGGTTTGCGGGCAGGCTTGAGTCTCCCCGAGTGGCCCCCCGGCTGAGAACGGGGGGCCACCGTCGAGGAAGGTCGCCCGCCTTCCCCGGCCTATTCCGTTCGTCTCAAAAACGGGCGTTAATGAGATGGAAAAGAAGCGAAAAGAAGCGAAGTAGGGGGGCACTATCCGTACCTTCGGTGGTGCCTTTTCGTCCCGAAAACCGTCTCTTTATCAGCGTTTCGGAACCGCCCCGGCGCGCTGACTTCTGATACGGCCGGGTATAATGGGCGTCATGAAACTCGGATACGCACGCGTCAGCACCGACGACCAGAACCTCGACCTCCAGCGCGACGCCTTGAAGCGCGCCGGCTGCGACCGCGTTTACGAGGAGAAGGCGTCGGGCGGCAAGACCGACCGCCCGGAACTACTGCGCCTGCTCGATGCCGCCCGCGTAGGCGATACCTTCGTCGTCTGGCGCCTCGACCGGGTCGGGCGCTCGCTTAAGCATCTCATCGCCGTCATAGAGCAACTCGAGGGGATCGGGGTCGGATTCCAGAGCGTGACCGAAAGCATTGACACGACTACACCTGGCGGCAGACTCGTCTTCCATGTGTTCGGCGCGCTCGCGGAGTTCGAGCGCGCGCTGATCCGGGAGCGGACGCGGGCGGGCCTCGCGGCGGCGCGGGCGCGGGGTCGGCAGGGCGGCCGCCCCGCCGCGCTGGACGTGGGCAAGCAAAAGATCGCGCAGACGCTACGCGACGACACGAGCCAGGGCGTCGCCGCGATCTGCAAGACGCTCGGCGTCTCGCGCGCGACGTTCTACCGGCATACGGTCGGCCCGGCCCGGGGTCCTTCATAGGCCGGGGATGCGCCGCCCGAGGCGGGGCGTCGCCGTTATGACTTCCGGCACCCCGCCCGTAACGCCTGTACCGCCCACCAGCCGCTCGGGACCGCGCGGCCGTACCGCGGGGGGCGGGCAGCGCGGCTTCGGCTCGCCCGGGGGCGAACCGCCCGTCCGCGTAGTCCCCGCCGCGCCGCGTGGCGACTCCGGCGGGCTGCCCGCGCCCGACACTCCACGAGCGCGGGCGGCTCCCGCGCTCCGGGGTCCGCATCCCGTGGCGGCTCCCTGCCCGCGCACGTCCCCACCGCCGGTCGATTTCGTCCGCGATCACGGACGAAATCCCCCGGCCCCTCATCAGGGAGCCGCCGGCCGAAGCCGCGTTGATCTGACATACCCGCGCTGGGCGAGGCGGGCCACCGCGGTCGGGACGCCGGTACGGGCGCGGGCGGATGCCGCTCATGCGCCCCGTCTGCGGATGGATGCCGCGGGTACTCCCGCGCGTCGGGGGCCGCGGTTCCGGACGCCCCGCTCCCGACCCGCGCCGGCTGACATGATCGTCACCCCCCCGTCACCGCGCCCGCCGTACCGCCGTCCGACGCGCGGCTCGCGCCCGGTGCCGCGATCGGGATGAATTGATTTGCACTGGGGGCCCTATTTCTTACAAGGGATTACAAGCATTTTATATCAACATCATAGAATAATATGCTTCTTCTGCTTTCCCCTCCAAGTGGAGACCAGCCGCGCCCCGGCGCGGCTACGGGCGGGCGCGTGGGCGTCTCCCCGCGCCGCCCTTACCGCCACTCGTTCGCGTCCCCGTGCTGAAATCGGAGTGCCAGGTCTACCTGCTCTCCCGGCTGCATGACGGGATCATGGTACGCTTCGGCGACCACACGAAAGCTGAGCGTCAGGTCGTCAAACTCCAGGAGGCCGTCCGTGGCGAGGCATCTCAGCTCCGCATGGCGACCTACCGGGAGGACCAGTGCCTCCCTCTCCATCCGCTTCCCGCCTCCATTTGGTTCCGTGGTTCCCCGCCCCCGCCTCCTTTCCTCCTTGCGGCATCGGTCGCCCGAGTAGCGGCAAGACCACGCCGAAGGTGACGCGGGGAAGCCGGACATGGCCCCGACCGCGGTCTCGCGGTCTGGCGGGAAAGGGTGCCAGGTTCTCGCGCATCAGACACCCGGTCCGGGTGACCAGGTGCCACGAAGCATCCCGCCCGGTGCGTGTCGTTGTTCGCAGGCCCGCCACCAAGAGACCAATGCCGCAAGGAGGAAAGGAGGCGGGTGGGACGAAGGGGGCACGTGAGGCAAGTGACGGGAACGAAGTCTGAACCGGATCATGGCGATGGGGTCTGACGAGACGCGGGCCGACGAAACGGACGCGAACCTCAACCACCGGGGTGCCGGACGCCATCCACCGCGCCCGCCTTCTGCGTATGCGTCCCGTGATGGCGACATTGGCGCGGGCCGACACCGGCGACGAGCGGATCAGCGTGTCGGCGTCCGGCGGGGCGGCTTCGGCCGGCATCCCCCTGATGACGGGCCGGTCCATTTCGTCCGAGATCTCAGACGAAATGAAACGGTGGTGGGGATGTGCGTGGGTCTCCGACTCGCCAGGACGGGACGGCACGGGACGCCGCGCGGCGCGGGCAGCCGACACGCCCCGACCGTATACGGTGAGTGGTAAGGATTCGTGTAAAAAACCACACTTCGCCGTTTTGACGGCTGTCACGCTGGTGAATCCAATCACCGTTTAGGTCACATAGTTTAAGTGATGGGATATGTGACAGATTTTATTCTATCCAGCAACCTCAAGGAGCCTGTCACGCAAACGAGCGATAAATCTCAGGACTAATCCCAATGTGGTGGCTCAGGCAAAACGCGTTTTGCCGGGGTGACAGCTATGTTTGGTCAGGTATGTTTATTCAAGTATGTTTGTTCTGGACCTACTACGACCCGACCCAAAGAAGGATTTGCGCCGTAAGCGACGCTTCGCGGCATGGCATGCCCGCGGGCGGAATCGTTTTTAAAACGGCAAGCGGAAGGCACAAACTCAGGCGGCACGACGATTGCGCTGGACAGCGAAAGCCACGAAGACCATCGCGCCCCATCCCGCCAGCGCGACCGTCCCTGCTTCGGGAACAACCGCCGTAGTTTTGAAGGTGGAAACGCCGCTGACGCTTTGAATCCAGGACGCATAAGACGAAACGCGGGTAGATGCGCACCAGTCGCCATAATAGCCTACTGTGCTTCCCCAAACTGTACTGTGCACACCGACGATCTGCCAGGCGTTGCCGATAAAGGAAAAGACCGGTCCCCCGCTGTCACCTGAACCAATACATCCCTCCAGTCCTAGAGGTGTGGCGCTCGAACCGAACGCCGACAGCGAGTTACTACTTTGTGAACCCGTCGCCGCGTCGAAATCGGATTCGACGACATTGCTCAATCCGTCATAAGTGTCGTTTCCAGCTACATCAATGATATTCTCACAGGCGCGTTTATAAGCGATGGTTCTGCCCGCACCGTTCGGTGAGCCGGTCTGCTCCCCGGTCAGTCCGGTGCCGGAGCGTCCATAGCCGACGCTGACACCGATCTGCCCCAGTTCACCGGTTCCACCGTACAGGTACGCGGGCGTCACTCCGATAACCGGGGTGGACAGATGCACAAGAGCGATGTCGTTCGAGTAACTGACCGAGGAATTGTAATCGGGGTTCGTATAGGTTTGATCGACGTTATAGGGCACATCGGTATTCGAGGAATAATCATGGATATTGAATTGCGATACCCCTACTCCATCGGTGGTGCAATGCGCGGCAGTGAGAACCCATTGCGGCGCGATCAATGTCCCGGAGGCGAGACGTGCATTGCCGGTGAGTTGCAGGTTTCCCACGGGTGCGAATTGGGAGAGACCTGCCAGGGCCAGATACCCGGCTTGCCGCGTCGCCTGGCTGCCTACATAGGGATCGTTCACCAAAGGAGTCGTGAGGTCATCGCGATAGAGAACAGCGTGAGCGGGCACTGGAGTCGCCAGAAACATGACCAGCGAAAGAAACGAAACAAGTGCCACGGGACCTTTCTCAAACGAACGGCAGAGCATCGGGGAACCTTTCTGATAAACAAGCGGGAGCAATGTACGTCTTCCTATCATTGCTCTTGATAAAAGTATCGGAAGAACGGAATCAAAAGTGTATGTTACTAACTCAAGTTGCCACCATTTGCCACCATTGGAAGCATGAGCAGGTTTCTGATAAGGTGATCTTGCGCAATCATATTTATCATAACTGTTTAATCATAAGACCAGACACAGATGACGGGAATACATCGTCGATAAAGGCCCGCCCACGAAACCAGTATTGACGAAACCGGTGACGAAACCGGTATTGACTTGGCTCCATCAGCTCGGTAAAACATGTCGGTAAAACATGCGAAATCGTCCGGCATGCCGGACGATTTCACGACGGTCGTCGCTCCTTTCGTCGGCTCTTCGGTTTGTTACTTCGAGCGGGTTACTGCAGCGGGTGATTGCTAGGGGTGCTTCACCCTGCCCTATTTTGTATAGCGATAGAAGGTGGCGCGGGAGATGCCAAGCGTCTTTCAGATCGCAGTAATGGTTTGCTTTAGGGCGGATCGAAGCGACTGAGCTATCTGCTGATTGCTCGCATCCAGCACACGGGGACGACCGGTCAGCCTAGTTTGGATGCGCGCAACGAGGGACTATCAGCTTCAAATATATAACGTATTGACCAATTCATAGTCTGCCCCGGTGCCAGCACTATCGGCACAAACAATTCTGGGCATAGGACCCTGGATGTTCCCCAAATATGAATGGTCGAGGGACCATGATCCCCCGCCACGCGAATGCCTGCTCCGGTCGCTTCGTTCACAAGAACTGCCGCATTCCCCGAGGCGGATTTAGGAATACTACCTAGCTCGCCATAGATGTCAACTTGAGGAGTATTATGAAATCGGATTATAGTTTCCCTCTTGGCGGAGGAAACGACACGTAAATCAACTACTACGGGATCGAATGGATGAGTCGCTACTGAAGCAAAAGGAAACTCCAGTCGGTAGTCGGGTCCAATGGGCGTTTGATCAATTCCCATAAAATTGTGGACGTAGTGCTCCGTTCGAATCATCTTTTTACCGCTATTGTGTAGTCGGCGCGAAATATGTACTTCAGGACGGTCAGGGTATGGCAATCCGACGACAGTCTCGTAATCGTAAGACCAGTAACGCGGACCGATTACTTCTTGACGGAAGCAGATTTGTTGCGCCGCCCCAGTAACCGGGCGACGCGACATATGCCATTTTCCTGGCTTTACATGCGGGTACGGCTTCCAAAAGCCATATGGTTCGCGATCAATGCGTTGCAGCTCTCCCACACCAATTTTCAAAAACGAGCCATCAGGTTTTGCCTCGTCGTATCCAAGCGGTGGTATGTCCAGACCAAACTCGCTGGCGGTTCCGATGGCTCCACTTTCGTGGTTTTTGGGATCGCCAACAGGCATATCCGGTCGGAGTAGCCGATCAAAATAGACATGATCCTGATATTCAACTCGACGCACGATACCAGATCCATCGAAGCGTGGGCCGCGATAATATCCGTGAACTGCGTCGGGAAGAAGTACCCATGCCTTGATGATGCGATTGGTGAGGACAATTTCAGGGGAAGCAATGAGGGATCTCCCAACAAGAACGATTGGATCTGTTATCACTTAATGCCTCGAAGATTCCCATCCGAACGAAATTTTATTCTCCCAGTGTTCCACCCACTCGGCATGGAAAGACCCACCAGTTTTTGCGATACTCCGTCCACGTGCGAGTTCCATACATCCAATCCCGGCACTATCGTTTATCCGGAAACTGAACTGGATGGGTGTACCCGCCTTCTTCGCTGCCATAACCTCCGGGATTTCCGACCATGGAATTGCACATTCGACTATACGTGTGTTCAGTTCCTGCAAAATTACCAACTTTCCCCCTCTTACAGGGCCATCGAACGGCGATTTTCCCTGACGCGGATAAAAATGTTTCAGTGGCATTTTGGGAGTGCTTAACCGCCAGATCTCGGTGCCACCGCCGTATTTCTGCGCGACTTTGTTCAGGGCGAACTCATAATCTGATGAATTGTTCTCTGTGGTAAACCCGGTGAATGTTCCGGGCGGATGCGGGTAAAACCGCTTTTCTGCTGTCGGCAGAACGTTGAAAGCGATCTGGACGTTATCGAAATTCGGCGCGTTTCCGGCAGGCAGTACCGGGTCTTTGCGGTAGGAATAACGGCGTACTCCCTCTGGCCACACCATGCCATCAAGGGGGGCTTCAGGCGCACCTCCGAAGTGTTTGACTGGTGCAAAACTGCGCTCGGGATAGAAGAATTGATCCGCATCCAAAGTTTCAAATCGGAATGTTCCTCCGTCGGGTGTAGTATCCGCGACTTTCGCAGCAAAATAGAAATTGTCGTCATCGGAGGCAACATATCCCGTCGCTAGGCCACTGCCAGTACTCACGTCGAATTTTTTAAATGGAAACCATGCAGCTTCTGTGATCGTTGGCGAAGCATCTCCTGGCGCAACAATCGTCTGCGGCAACACACCATCCCAATCGGCAAGATTCCCGTCTACATCAATTTTCCGGTTTGCAATGATGTTGACATGCAGATTTTCGAAATGCGTGGCGACAGTGTCGCCCGCCCCGAAATGGACAGCAAGTGGGTAGCTGTTGCTCGGATTAGGTTTCCCACCTGAAACTCGTATCGTTACAGTGCGGGTTTCGTTCGGCTTTAGCGTCAACATGCGGGAAGGTTGCTGAAGTTTTATACCTCCCACATTTACCGCAAGATTTCCGGTAACGATTCGATTCAACACATTGGTCACCGTCAAACGTAGTTCCGGATTGGTTTCTATAGTGGATGTCAGATCATGAACCTGAATCGCAAGTGCTTCGACCCCACGAATCTGTCCTGTTTTGAGCGACGCCAAAAGTGCCGCGAATGATCCCGGCTTTCCATTCCCACGCAGGAAGAACCCACGCCCATCCAAGGGGATGGTAATTCTCTTTTTGTTTGTCGGAACCGGATTCCCATAAAAGTCGAAAAGGCTGTACCTATTCTGACCGTCGGCGACGATAGTTATAGAGGCGTCGGTCAATGTATGATCGGTTTCCAGTAAATGCAACAACATTTGTCGCAATGTAAGCGGCTTGCTGCCTTTCTCGCCTGACTTATTACCAGGGATGGGGGCGTCCAATTGAGATGCAGACAAGGTAGATAACTGTGTCCGAATCGTTTCCTTGCGATTCATTTCCGTAAGACCACGAGCCGTTCGGAACGCTACACTATTTGTACCGAATTCCTCGCCAATATCGCCGACAACGACCACGGTTCCATCTTCCTGATTCCCATTCCTACCATCGAAAACCATTACCCAAGGCAAGCCATTTAAAAAGAGAAGGGTTTTGAATTCTCGGTCACCGATGAAATACTGGACGGCACCGACGGAAGCAGCAACCGGCCAGGCGTTCGCACCGCCATCTGTATGTGGGTCGGAGTCGGAGATGTTCCCGCCATAAACCCCCATTGCACGGTCATACCCGGCAGCACGGTTTGTCGCGACCACCGCCGCGACGCGATCATCGGTATTGGCGACCCAACTTTCCGTGTCCCATATTTTCACGCGCCCATTTTTGGTTCTTCGATCAACGAATGGTTTGTACGTCGCAAACGATTGCATCCCCTGATAATGTACGCTCAAAAAATCGAAATACGGGAGAAACTTGTCCGAACCATCGCCAAAAAGTTTATCGAGGGCATTCGATGAAGAGTCACAACCACCGACAAGCACGTCTGCCCCGTCTCGGCGTGCGTCTTTTACCCCTTCTACCATTGCGGAATATATTTCGCGGTAACGGGGCATATCCGCTCCCCATCCAGAGATCGAAATGCCCTCCCACGGCTCATTCCAGAGCGAGACGGCCGTAATCGGACCTTTGGGCCAACCGTAATCTTTGATCAATCGAGCAACCATTTTTTTGAAATCAGGGTCATAGGAGGGCAACCATGCCAGATCAAACTTGGTATCCTGCATAGTCCCCTTATCGTCGAGCCAGGGCCGCGGTCTTCCCAATGGTTGGTTTTGATGATAGAAATCCCCGCCACCGAACATGGCGAGAACCGTAATATTGGCGGCATTGAGTCGTCGCAGTTCCTCACTTTGTTGTTGATACCATTCCTCGAAATTTTTATCCGAAGTTGGCTTATAAGTAATGCCCCAACGGATCGCATGAACACCCAGACGTGATAAAACGTCAACTCCCAGATTATCCAGACAGAAAGAAGGATATTGGATACGTCCTGTCTGCGGGCGGAAGGTGCGGACACAGGAAGTTAAGAAATGTTTACCGTGCTTTGCTCCCAGATCAAGAATCAAGGCGTAAGCACCGAAGCGTGCTGGAATAGTTGGTGAGATCGTGAATGACGATGCTCCCTTAGAATTCAGTTGCAGAATTACGGGAACGGCTCCCGAATCCCCGAACTTTACTACGGTGGGAGTCCAGATATCACCCGATTTGCCTTTCGTCCCGTAGGCAATCACAGAAACTTTACCCTTCAGTGTGAGTGGAGCACTTGTTTTGTTGGTTACGGTTACGGTAAAGGTTGGCTTATCGTCTGGCCAGAGAATATTTCCCGGAATACTACATGCGGTTAACTTAGGTTCGATTTCTTGTTGCCTTGGACTTTCCGTCAATCCGAAAACTGCATTGAAATCTGTCATTTTGCTCCCGGTTACCATCTGCCCCGAAGCACTTGTTGTGCACAGAGCGAGAAGACCGAGTGAACCAACAATTGCAACCCTACTGGGTAAGCTCTTGCGCTTCAAATTCATTGTTTTAGTTCCATTTTCAGGTTAAGCCAGAGCATCTCCTCACGCGAGAGATGAATGTCGAGTGCCCGCATATTGGTGTCTACTTCGCGAGGACGTTTTAGACCGACAAAAGGGAATGTCGGAAACGCCTGACAAAGGATACGTAAATTCAGGATCGATGGTGTATTCCCGTGAGGCGTGTGAGGCGAAAGGCCGCGTGCCCGACTTGGCTAGGGCATAATTGGCATAAGGCATTTATGCCGGTTGGCTTCTCAACCAAAATGTGCTTCCCTGATTCAGCCGCCTTGATCGCCCATTCGGCATGCATCGGGTGAATATTAGCGATATATCCGACATAGCGTCGCGATATTCGATAGCGATCTTCAAAGCGTACTGTCGATTCTTGCGCTCGGTTTGCGACGGTAAGTAATATCCCGGTTTCGGAATCAATAATGCCGTCCGCGAACTCGCCTGCGATACGTCCGTCTCTCAAAAGTCCCCGACGTAACTTCAATTGCATGTGATTAAGGTCATTTGTCTTTCGATTGTTAAATTGATTGCGCCATACCGCACCGCTACCTATCTCATTTACCTATCCCATTTTGAGATGATATATTTGCCATGCCTCTAACGGGTCAAGTAATGAATGCATTTGGCCAGCGAGGATATTCTCCGCGTTGATAACCAGAGGGAATTCGGCGAGCAGATCAACCGGCACAAATGTCCAGACAATCGCTCTGGTAGGGTCGTTCTTTAAGCGATAGAGAACTCCTGCTTCGACCCCATCCCTGCCGGTGAGGATAGTCGGTGCACCTGCCCCTTCCATTATCGGGCGCAATTTCCCGAACACTTTGAGGAGGGCGATTTGTAGTTCTGTCGGTGCGACCTCTGACGTATCTGTCGGCGCATCAGAGGTCGGGTAGTTCCATGTTAGCAGATCTCTTTCGACATCCCAGTAAAGCATCCACATCATCCTGTAAGACAAACCGCGGAAAAAAATTTCATTCGGATTTTTCCCAACTGCTTGAAGTGCTGATCCGTCAAAGGTGCAAAGAGAATCCGCCCAGCAGAAGAGATTATCCAGCCGGGCGACAATGCCTGGTCCAGCGCGGTGAACTCCGAAAACACCAATATCTTCGCCCGTGTAGGAATATCCTACTGCTTGCATTGCACGGACCATTGCCAAATGAGCGTGGTACTGAGTCTGAATCGCTAATAATGGTTCGGTTAGCGGACGGCTGTTCCCCAAAAGATGTGTCTGGTCAATAGTCCCTCCATTTTCTGCTCCATGCACGGGATTGGCGATCCAGTGAAACTTATCGCTTGTCATGTTGAAAGAACTATCGAGAAATATTCCACCGATGCCTATATTTTCATGGGCGTGCTGCCAGGCTGCGTTCCAGCAACGAAAAACAACAGGATCACGAAGGTTTAACTGCGCGAAAACGGGTGCATAGTGGTCGCATTCAATATGCCCAGCGGCATTACGAACAAAGGGGTCTTTTGCCTCTTTAAGCATTGCAGCAACAGGGGAGTTCTCTTGGGGTAATGGGGACAACCGGGGACTAGGGGTATCGTTTTCCCAAGCCTTGAGCCCGAACGTGGAAAGCGCGGTATTCCCCCACATTTCCACTCGCGCACCCGCGACCTTACACCGGGCACACAGAGAAATAATTGTGGCGTCGCCACCGACACTTTGAGCAAAGCGCCAATCCACCGTGCAGCACATATTGCCGACACCGTAGGCATTCATATTATTTTCAAAGTGATTCGCGAGAAATATCGTCTGAACGCCGGCGGAAAGTAATTTCGGAACACCCCGGTCGCGGTATCGTTTCAGATCGGCAGGACCCCATTGCTCAATCACTCCATAAGGAGTCACTCGATCCCGCCACAATCCTGCCTTTTCATGGAGATAGTTTTTAACCATTTCCTTGACGCCCAGATACAGATTTGCCAGCTCGTTTCCTTTGGCTAAAGTTCTAGGCAAGAAGAGAACTTCTATCGGACTAGTCACAAAGTCATTAGTCAAATCGGCGCAATGTTCGTGCCAGTGCGCAAGCACGTTCTTTCCAGGGTGTTTTTCGAAAAGCGAGCGAATGTGTGCGATTTCCGTCGCCCAGGTAATGATCACGCCTGTATCCGCGGCTGACATCAACGTAAATCCCTCTAAGGCAGTCTGCCAGGGGAGGAACTGGAATACATTGGGGTTTGTCGCTGTCGGCAGGTACCATTCGGTCGAGAATTTCTGCGAACAACTCTCGAAGATTTTTACAGACGGTGAGAACGCGTTCCGCAATAACAAAGTATTCCCGGTGATTGCACCGTGTATCTCCCAGGAACCGCGCTCCATCAGTTTATAGATCGGATATTTTTCGCTCTGGTAATGCCAGCGATAAGAGAAACCCGTTGCCGTTTCGTGCCCTGGAATATCTCGATGGACTGGGTGAACCTCTAACTTCAGCAATGCATCTATTGTGGTATGAGTTAATTCGTCGGCCCATCCTCGTGTCTGGATTCGAGGACGTACTTCGTGTAGCATCCATTCCATCGGAACGGCAGATTCAATGACTGCATTCAGAGCAAATTCGAGTACCTCACCGCCATCGTGAAGTTTCCGGCGCGATTGAAAACGACAATCTGTCAACAAAATCGCTTCCGGGGTCCGAATATGCACCCACCAGGGAGTTTCTGGATCGCGCAACAAAATGCCACCGGATTGCCGCACTGCCCCAATGCCTGAGACGGTCCCGCTTTCCGAAATTAAAAACTCAATGATATAGCCGTTTGGCAAAACTATAGGGGCAAGTTCTTTCATCGGTTCGGGGTTACATCCTTCGCAAATATCTATCCCTTTACTCATTGTTTATCTCCTTCACAATTACACGTTGACTTCTTTAGTCACATCCCTGGCGACTAAACACACCTTTCGGAATGCTATTTGATGTCAATTTTGTCTAAGTCGGGTGCCTGATCTTTATCGTTGTAAAATCTGATTGTGTTTGTCCCCGCCGAGAGGGGCAGGGCAACGTCCACAGTGGCAAATACTAGCGCATTCTCAGGTGTACGAGGACAGGCGAGTGCTATTGGCCTCCCTCCGTTTACTGAGATATTAAACCATTGTGTAGCTCCATGGGGATTGGTATAAGTGACGGCAACCGATTTCGTCCCGCTGCTTATCACTTTCACATCATTAAAGGTGATATAGCCACCCTTCCCCAGCCAGTTACAACCATATGGCTGCAATTGCGCACTGCCCCCCAGCGTATTCACTGGATTCTTGGCTTCATAGATTATGCCGGAAACGCCATTGGGAATAAGATTCGGTAATGGTGTCTGTTGAGATTGAAGTCCGTTTTCCAGCGACGCCCCGTTTACAGAAACATATCCCTTCCCGGCTGCCTTTACCCATGTCAGACTCAACGCCTGACCATCGGATTTAGCACGATAGAAGCACATAGTAGATTGTGCATAGACTCCCTTCTGGAGCCGGGTCATCCCTGAGTAAATAGGGGCAGAACCGTCCGACAGTCGGGCAACGAATTTTGCGCTACTGTTCATACCTCCTGCATGAAATGTTAGAGTTCGCTCTGATTTATCTGCCGGAACAGTTAGGAGGAACCCACTATCCAACTGCGATATGCGGACTCCCCGGCGACTTTCGATCGTAGTGCCAGTGCCGTTTTCCCAGGTCAGTGTTCTAGGATCGTTATCATACGGTTCCGATTTCAGTAGGTCGCCTATTTTTTTGCTAGTGGGATCAAAAGAAATCACCGCAAGATCAAACCCTTTAGTGTCTGTTTGCTGATCCCCACCCCAATGCACCCATGCCGTTACTCCTCCAACATCGAGTCGTTGAGTCTTCTGCGCCTGAATCGTTTTTCCGATGAGCATCCCCCCAATCGGTTTTTCACTTACAGGATTAGGTGCATTCTTAATAACTGTTCGTTGCAATACTACTGTTCTGAATGTCAGAAATCCGATAGTACCGATTAAGAGTGTTGCACCTAATGGTTTAATAATGATCCGCATTGATTTTCCCTTTAACCGTCAGCCCGCAAGATACGGATAGCTAGAATCTTTCGGATAAAAACACCCGCTAATTTAGATTCGATCTAAATTAGCGAAAATTCTGTTGAAAATGACGCTCTCCAGAGTATCAGGGAGAGATTATAGCGTTTCCCAATCGTATTGATACTGCCCAATTCTTATCCATGAAGGTGCGGAGATCCATTATCCATAGCGTATCAGCGGGTTTCATAGTTATCAGACACTATCACCGATCGCGATTTGACATTCAGACATCATGCCTGACCTATTTAGACGGCGCCATTCCTTTCAACACCTCTGTCCCATGCCCCTTAGTGATTGCTTGAACACGCGATTTGTCCTCCGCACTTAGCAGAGAGAAATCCCCCTTGGTTTCACCTGCTTTGTGCTGCAACCAATCCATATCCGAAGTCGTTGTCGCTTTCGCCGCTCCTGCTGCCAACGAAGATGTGGGCGAGGGATTGGTTACGGCAGAAGAGATGGATGATGTATCAGATGTCTTGGCTTCTGGAGCGCAGCCGGACGCCGTACTGATCAGTAATAAAGCAAGTGTCAGAATTCTGATTTCTAACACTTGCTTGCCCTCCTTACGCAGGAGGGCAAGCAGATTCATAGTCATGGTTTTTCCTTAACACAACATCAAAGATCGGTGAAGAAATTCGCAGCTGTAAACTGCCCGAACTTCATGGCTTTCGCATGACCATCTACGTAGCAGATATTCGCCCATCCACTTTTCTGTCCAGTGCGATTGTGACGATATGCGGGCCCCTTGTTACTCCACGCCGGGGTGAAGGACCACGGGAACGCTTTTACATCCGTGTAATCCTGCGCCATCCAGTTATTCACAAGAGCCAACGCACAGGGATCTGTTGACACCTTTTTTTGACACCCACCGTCACGGGTCGGGCGGACCCAATCCGTAAATGTGGCACTCCACGAACCATACCAAGCCCGGTTGCCATCCGCGATCCAGGCGACACTCGCCGGACTTTTGATGTCAGCCATCGGAGTAGAATCTTCATGATAGTTGGCACCGTCATCATCCACTCCGGCTACGGAGGCATTAACACCATAGCTCAAGTTACCGTAATCTGCCTCCGTCAGACTATCGTCAGGGCAGTGAAGGAAGGCCCCTCCCCCCCGAAAGCCGTCCTTGTTGCCGAGCATCTTGACGTAGGGATCAATGAGCACACTCCAAATTCCTCCTGCATTGTAGGCAGGAGGATAAACCTCATCGAAATCCTGCGTGTACTGCAACGTTGCCAGACCGATCTGCTTAAGATTAGACAAACATGAAATCTGCCGCGCCTTCGCACGGGCCTGGCTGAACACCGGGAACAGGATAGCAGCGAGTATCGCGATAATCGCGATAACAACTAACAGTTCGATCAACGTGAACGCGTTGCGGGGACGTGACAAACGATTGTTACATAACATGGATATAGTTCCTTTTATGCCGCAGGCACTGATGCGGCAAGTGATGTGTGCTAAGATACACTCTCGATCAACGAGAGGCAATGGTTGCAATCAGGTACAGCATTGTAGAGGATTTCGAGGTAACCCAACGTGCTTTGTTACCAGCATATTTTGCATCATTGCACTGTATCTTTCTGAAATTAATATACCACATGACATTTTATTATGTCAAGTATAATTCTCACATTTTTAGGAGAATTGCGATCTTATTTTTGTTCCACTAATACTGTTATTGATTCAAAATGTCACTTGGTGGCTTTGGGGTAAACAGTCGTTTTTGAACATTTTCTTGGAGCAAAGTGAATTAAATAGACCCAAAAATAACAATGAGCATTTATTATCACACTGATTCGATTTAAAAGAAAATTCGCTTCAAATATTTTTCGGAATTGCGACGTACCATGTATTTGACACATCTGGAATATTTCAGTTGACTCCATAGTCTGCTCCCCAAAAACTGTACCACCTGCTGCATTAGTCTCTTCCCTCAAAAAAGGGATAAGGTTCCCCTTACAGAAAGGAACAGAGGTGAAAGCAGGACAAATGACAGACGAGCAGATTGTCGCGATTTTGCAGGAAGCGGAGAAAGGCGAGAAAACCCTCGCTGATCTCTGCAAGGAAAAAGGCATCAGCCAAAACACGTTTTATACTTGGCGACGCAAGCTTGGCTATATGCAGACCAATGAGGTCAAGAAACTACGAGAGCTAGAAAAGGAACACGCTCGTCTCACTACGGTTGCTCGATGCAAGACTCGCGCTCGGAGCAACTCAAATCCGGCGCGTCCATATATTTGACGCTTCAAAAACTTCAGGCGATTGACTTGACCCTCTGTCTGACCAGTGAAATGGCCATTTGCACGAATTACTCCATTTACTCGTCAACGCCGCCGTAACAGCGGCAAGATCATTCGACAGTCCGGCAGCGAACGAGCACATCTCGGCGATCCTGCTCTCGCGAGAAGAAGTGAATCACAAAGATAGGCAATCTCCCTGACGATTGCGAACCATCTCGCAGAACGCCATTCCCAACTCCGATATTGTCTTCACCTCAGGATACGACTCACACAACCGATCCAGCAAAGCGCGTTCTGACCTGCCCCCATTTCATGACGCCAGAGAGAAACCACTTCATCGTATCGCTCTCGTCTGCGCTCCTGGCGTGGCGAGCGATTCGTCGGAATCGCATCTGGGGAAGGCAGTAATTTTTCGGAGGCACCGTTGTGAATTGCAGGCACATTGCCTGTTGACTTCATCACCTCGCGCAGAAGCCGGTGCTTCCGAGTGATGACTTTTCCAGAGAGTCACCCAGGTTCTTGAGCAGATGCCACCGGTCAACCACTTGAATGGCGTCGGGAGCACCGGCAGTGATACCATTTCGGTACACCTCGGCGCGATCCCGGTTATTTCTGGATTGGGAAGCATTTGCCTCGCTTCGGGAAGTAAGGGTTCGATTGGAGACACATCGGTGTTGGTATAATGAGGTCGCTCCTCATTCGGCATTGGACTATCGTTCTCCTGCCGCCTTCCGTGCGGATTGGGAGCGACAGCAAAAAGACTAAGAGCGACTCACTCAGCGAATGGATCAAAAGATGGGGTACATATCAGCCACATTGAAGGCAGTTGGCCTGCCTTGCCGTAGCCTTTAACTGGAAAGTGACGAAGCCTCTGCACACCTGGATGTTTTGCAGCGTGATGTTGTCTAGGTCTGGCAAGAATGTATAACACATACCTGACGATACCCAACCGCATGCTGGACTAAAAACCGGGTGATGGGGTGAATCAACAGGATAATCTACTTAGCTTAATAATGTTGTTGCCAGAAGACAAAAGAGGACAATCGTTACAGCGGATGGACTTTATCGACACCTTAGGTGGCGACAGTAAAGTCCATCCGCTGTAACGATTGTCCTCTTTTGTGTAATACCAGTTCTATCCCCAACAATCGCCTCTCGTCGGAAATAATACGCCACAAATCGAAGTCACACCAATTGTCCTACTGCGTTGTGTAGAACTCGATCTCCGCAACGTTACCGTAACTGTTTGTCGGCGACAGATAACGGACGTAACGGAATGTGGTCGTGGAACCGATGCTCACAGATTCCGAATAGCCTTCGGGCGGATTACTGGACAGCGTCAATAAGTTGGTCCATGTGCCATTCAGGTCGTTTGTGCCCTGGAACACTCCGCCGTTCATACGAGATGTAAAACCAGCCCGCGGGCAGTATTTGATCTTTGTGATGCACTTGGTGACACCGCTACCGAGGTCAAGTCCGACCCAGTTATTGCTAGAAGTCGGTCCGTCGAAGAACGTCGCGGAGTCCGAGTCGAAGGCTTTTGTGCGGTCGTTGCCAAGATTGTTCCAAGAACCGGTGGTACCTATCACGGTTCCGTTGAGCTTCACGGAAGCGGAAACGCTGATATAGTTTATGTTGAATCCGCCGCTGTCCTGTGCTACCTTCAGCGTATGATTGCCCGAAGCGAGCGCGACGGGAACGGTCTGTGATTGCCATGTCTGCCAACCACCCGTACTCGGCAACGAAACACTCCCCGTGAGGTTCGTACCGTTCTCATCCTCTATGTGTAGAGTTCCCATGCTGATACCGGAAAACCGCATTGTAAGACCATAGTTGCCGCTGCTTTGAACATTGACACTGTATTTGAACCATTGACCCGCCGCTGTCCAGCCGAGGTTCGAGCCGCCTTCGGAACACGACTCCAAATCCACCCCATCGGACCGGTAGCTATTACCAGACCCATTGACGCTACTGACATTATAAGCAACGCCCTGGCCGCCGGTATTGTAGTCCTCCGCTTGGAATGTTCCCGGAAGGTTGTGGGGGCCTTTGAAAGCTGCGGAAACGGACGCTGGAGTCCAGCGATACATCATTACTTTTGCATTCGCGTCTTCCTCCACAAATATAAGATACTCTCCATTTGCACGAAGTTTGACATTGATACCATTGTCAACATCTACCCAGCCACTCTGGGAACCCACTTCCGGTCCTGGACTTATTATTCCCACCTCTACTCCGGTATTCCGGTCATAGACATGAACTTTAGCCGCACGACTCTCGGTCGCGAATACATAGTTCCCCGCGAGTGCCATGGCCTTGATTGTAATGGGCGGATTGAGCGTGAAGTCATAGGGGAGAGTAATGCGGAGATTTTCAGTTCGGTTGCCCGCGTTCCAATTATCGTACCGAACGATCTCTCGACCGACCTGTCCCCAGTAATCCGTGCGCACCAGTGGATTTGTCGTCGTATATCCCGCGATCCACATGGTGTCCGTAGCCGGTTCGTATTCTATGCGACACAACTCCGTAAAAATCGAAGGAGCCGTGGTGGACACTCGTGTATTATAGCTGTAAATCGGGTTCCCAACCGAGTCAAGCCCGCCGTATGGCATCTTGGAAATCGTTTTCACGGTGTCATTACTGGTGATCCAGATGTCCCCCCGCGTATCAACGGACCATTTTCCAAAAGTGAATGATGTAGATGGTTGAGTGAATTCGTTACTATCGAAGTTCCCGTTTCCGTTTAGATCACTCCAGTACCAATCTCCACTACCGGGCCGGGTAGGCATCCAATCCGTTGTGGTACCAGTCCATCGGAAGTAGCTACAGGGAATCGCCACTTCCCCGTCGGTCGCGGAATTGAATCGATAGATTGACGGTGGGTCACCGTACATATTGGAAATGAATAGGAAACGCCTACCGTCCATCTCACGAATCATCGGGGATGCTTGGTGCTGCTGGATATCATGAAGGCGGGGGTCGTTCGGATACTTGAAGGGATTGAGGGTATAGCCTTTATAGGTAGCCTCTGTCCCCGCCGTGGTTTTGCTATAGTCCATAACGAAGTGCTTGTCCTTCGTATAAAGGTCGGTCTCAGAGGAGGGCGCCGTGTCCGCACCATCCACGAATTCAAGCCCTATCTTGTTCCAGAGGCGATTGCCGAGCGAATCGTATTTCTCCAGCACCACGCCGCCGCCATCAGGCCCTGCGCTACAGGCGACGTATATGTTCCCGCTACTATCCGCTCCCACACCAACCGGGCGATTGAACAAAAGAGGACCTACCAAGCCGTTTTGCGCCCCATTGCTAAAAAAGATGCCACCTCGGATGCCAAATATTCCATTGGCACCAGGAGAAGTCAAGATGTTGTTATATACCAGTATATTTTGATCGATGCCGTCATTGGCGACGAGAATACGGTTCTGTGTTGTGTCGATTCCGAACCCACGGGGTACAACGGCGGCAGCAAAAGTAATGGACTGTGACTGAAGCGTACCGATGTTCGAGTAGCGAACCAGCTTCTTATTTGTCGGTTGCAACATCCATATGTAGCCAGCACTATCTACACTTATCTCGCCAGGATCGGTCACACTCCAACTTCGCACGGGTGTCGCTGACATTGTCGTCGCATCGTAGACCTTGATCGTGTTCGTTTGCGAATCGACGGCGTAGATCTCATTGTTTTTGACAGCTAATCCTACCACCGGTTTCGCAGTGCTACCGTTTGAAACAACAAGATATGAACCGTCATACCCATTCCCATTCGTAGACGAAGCTCCTAAACCATCGCTGAGTCGGTATCGCCGGATCACTTGCCATTTACCACCCGAAGCCGGGTACTTAACTCCTCCGAAACCATTGGAGACCGAGCCATCATATCCACCATCTTGTGACATGGCTTGATATACATACGTTCCATCACCGGTAGCAAAGCCTTGAGAGTTTCTCCCCCAACTTCCAGTCCCCGATTCCTTGGGACGACAAAGGATAGAACCATCAGTCTGGCTGAAAACGAGAACGTTCGACCCGCCCTCATCCCAAAAGGTCGCGCCGTATAATTTACCGTCGCTGGAAGCAAAGAAGGAATCAACATTCCCCATGATATGATTTGCCTCGGCCCCCCCGGAGTTACCGAACCATGAGGTCTTGTAGGTAAGTGTTTGCGCAGTCACATTCGCACAGGAACATAGTGACAGAGACAAAGTGGCGGCAAAAACACAATGCCGCCCAAAGTGAGCAAGTCGGTGCTGCGGTGCTAGGTTTCGATAGAACATCGTCGTATCCTCCAAAAAGATTGCGTTTGTATTGCAAGAGAATTGCAAGAGATGCTATTGAAACAAAGATAGCAATAGTTTCAATAGGCACATTATTTGTATTCCTCCAAAACTTCGTGTTTTAGTTATCGCGGATGACGAATTACTTCGTCATCGTTGACGATAAACACAGGGGAAGTCAATTGTAAAAAGGGAGTGTCTCTTTGGTTGTTGTTTTTCGACCGTGCTGCCAGTAAATCCACCAGTTGCGCTCCCAACAGGCGGTTATCCTTATCTACGGTTGCAAGAGGCACGCTCTCTTCCCATGCACGTTCTTGACACGAGTGCCAATAGTTGTCATAACCGACGACATCAATGTCTCTATTCGGTTCCTTGCCAAAGAGGCGAATCGCCGCAGCTACCGAGAAGCAGTCCCCATCAGACAGAACGAGGACCGCATCACAGGGCGTAAGGAAAATGTTTCCCGTGCCGAGAACAGGCTCAATCAGGAGAGAGGCTTTGCAACGAACATTGTTGGCAAAGTCTTCTTTGTTGGCAACCTTGAGTTGGTCCGGGATGATCAGCATTGGCAGTGGCTCCAGTTCAGCCTCCCGCATCGCCTTACAATAGCCGGCATACCGCTTCTGTATCCACCAGGAGCGATCCGGATCACTACACCCCAAGAATAGTATCTGATGCCGCTTTCTTTCCTGAATTAACCACCGCGTCAGCTCGTATGCTCCCTGTGCATGATCGGAAACCACTCGATCTCCATAGGATATCTTCGTCGGATCACCACCATAAACAGCAAGAGGGACACCATGTTCTCTTGCCATCCCCGCGACCACAGACTCTAATTCCAAATCCTCAAAAAATTGTGTGAATACGATCCCATAAGGCTGACACTGCAATAACCGCGATAGCCGCTGTTGAAAATTTACCCGGGATAATTTTCTGTCAACATTAAGCACCATAAGATGCAGATTTTCCTCGCGGACACGCCCCGCGACTGACAGGCATATACCGTCATCCCATCCAATCGGGTCGTCTTTCGCAACATTGAACACACTCATCCCGAGAGGCGACAGAACGAGCACCGTATCTTCCAACAGTGCCCCAGACCCGGCAGTAAGTTTATTAACCACACTGCGCTCCGACAAGGCAGCCGGGGTGTCGCCTGAAACAAACGTCCCCCGCCGCGCCTCAACATATAGAATTCCATCGTCTACTAAATGAGCGATAGCAAGACGTACTGTCGGAGCGGAAACCCCGTATTCCAAAGATAGCTCGCGTAATCCTGGCAGTAGTGTACCTACGGGCAACGCTCCACGGACGATACGTTCCCGCAAATCTTTTTCAATGCGACGGTAGGTCGGTCCCGCTATATCCTTCCGTGGTCGTCCAGGGCGAGTTGCCTTGGCATGATCTTGCGTGAGAGGAGATTTCGTCTTGGGTAGTTTAAACATCACTGTCTTAATATTTTAACACGTATAAGAAACGTCAAAGATTCCGTCACCTGAAATATATCACACATACGATTAATATGTCAATGTTTTTATAGAAATATTAATCGGTGAAAATGGAAGAGCTAATAACCCTGAGATTTTACCGTGTCTTATAGGGAACGTCTGTAACGCTTCCGGGCAGCGCAGCTCTTCAGGCGACTTTAGGGTCGCCTTTCGGTAGTTCCAGGGCGAGCGCTTCTAAATGGATCTGGCTAATAGGCTAATATAATGGCATGTTTCTTACCTTGCCTTTATTGTTTTCTTTGTTTCAAATTTTGCAAGAAGATTTCGATACCTTGACCGATCCGCGTGTCCATCATACTCGTTTGCATCGTTTGTCGGACATTCTGTCACTCGGACTTGCCGCATTTTGTTGTGGTGCGGACAGCTTCGACGATATCCAGGTCTGGAGTGTAGCTCATGGTACCCAATCATTACGGTATCTGATTGGCGTTCGACTCGATAACGGCATTCGCGTTATTTTATTAGCAGCAATTCGGGTGGTTCGGGTGGTGTAGAAGCATTGATGGGTTTTGCTCGTTCGCATTGCTACATTCGCCGATAGCGGCGACCGTAGTTGGGCGATTGGAAAAAACTTGCATTAGATCATCGACATGACATTTGGCGAGGACGGAAGTCGGGTTCGTATAGGTCATGAGGCACAGAACATGGCGACGCTTCCACGTATGGCGGCATTTCTACTCAAGGCAAGTGAGCCTGACGACCTTCCCAAATCGCTTCAGGGTATGAGCCTGAGGAAGCGCAAGAAATGGGCAAGGTGACGCACGAACCACTTACAGAAAGTTCTTTCAAATTAGATGCGCTTGCCCTGTCGGTGGTTCTCGTAGCCTTGTTTTATCCCCGTTACTGATAGTACGAAGGAAGTAAGTAGGAGTGCAACTCCATGCGTGACAGTAACTGTTGACGAGATGGCTGCCATACGGGGATAGCCACTCATCTTCTGGGTTGAACACTTCCCAGAATGTCGTCGCACCGTGCGTCAACATCGAACCCCAATAAGTTCGCAAAATACCTAGTGCCTGTACATCCCGACCACACATGTAAAGGGATTCTACGACGTGATGCCATAGATATGGACCTGCCGGGCGCACCGCTCCGACACTTTCATCCAACGCGTCGAACAGTGCCGCCGCTTCCTGTGAGTCACGGGGTACTCCTGCGAGTACCATCCACACCTGCGTCGCCCAAGAAACCTGGCGATCCGGTCCGCTGACATATAAACCAGTGTTCGTATCCCGCAACAGCTCCCGTGCGGCGGCAGCCAGTCGGTCCGCAGTTAATTCCAAATGGCAGGCTTGTTCGTCATCTCCGAGCAGCCGCACTAACTCAGCAGTGCGACGGGTAGAGTATATTAGGACCGCGTGCAACCCCGCAGTCTTGTGCAATTCTGGGTGCCAGTCAAGGAACAGCCACTGGTCACCGGGATCTCGGAACAGTCCCGTCTTTAGGTCGACAAAACTTAGGCAGTAGTCGAGTTGATGCAGTGCGACGGGCAGTAAGTCCTTAGATAAGGACCTATCGCCGCTCGCATTGGCGTAATCTAGCAGAGTCGGTCCAAACATCGCGACGTAATCCAGTATGAAACTGTGTCCGATGATTGGCGTAGGGCGTTCGAAGACACAGGCAGACACGATGCCATCTTCTTGTCTCGCCAGCCCGGCATGCAGGAGCAAGCAACGTTTTACGAGGTTATAATCCTTGAAGGAAACATAGTTCGCGAGTGCCTGGAGACGCAGGTCGCCTAGCCAGAGACGGCGGTCACGTTTGGGACCATCCTCGAAAACGGTCTGCATGCATTGACGTAAAGTATGCACACTGACGCGGTCCAACTCCTGGTCAATTCCGTCAAGGGAAGTCCCGCCCAGATCGGCTCCCGCACTAGTGACGGTGTCGCAAGATATGTCGACAATTCGCACACAGAAATCCGAGGAAGTGGCGATAACATCAATGCGTAGAAAACGAAACGCATACCTTCTAGGAAGCCTTATTTCCGCCGGAAGTTCATCAACATCTATCTGCACGTCTTGCAACCAGGCGCGACTCAACCGGCCCGGGTAGGGGTCGAACGGTTCAACGACTTCCGCCGGCATCTCGCCAAAGACAAGTCGTAACCTGACCGGGGCGTCGTTGTACCACTGATTACATTCAAGTTTGAGCCTTAAATAGCCGACCCGATGCCCAGCAAAGTCGAGTGTGAAGCTGTCCCCCTTGGTCAAAGCAACGTTGCTTAGGTCAGCCAGGTCTATGTCCGTGGCGTCGCTGACAGCCCATCCTTGAAAGGCATTTGAGTCAGGCGTGATCGAAACTATCCTTGTTGGATTAATCTCTTCGTAGCGCAGTTTGGGTACTAGCGCGTTCGCTTCCGCGACCCAACGTGGGCAATTTACTAACCATTGTGGCGCAGCAACGCCATTTCGTTTTTCATCCATATGTGGAACCCGAATGCCTCCCCCGACTTAACAATGCGTCATTGAGCATGCCGCTCAGTATACAACATATCTAGGGGGTCAGTAAGGATTCGTGTTAAAAACCCACACTTTTCCGGATCAGCCTGGAATTCCCGGGATCAGGAACTCCAGATACTGCGCCAACGGCTCGGGTAAACGGTTGGGATTGAGGGTGTAGCTGCCGGACCGGTTGTATTGTTCCGTGTGGTAAGGATTGAATGTGGCTAGTGCCGCCAGGTCTATCGTCTGCCCGGACTGCTGGATGCGCTGAAGTGCCTGCGTCATGTTCACCAGCGTATGGAATGCCAGCAGGTTCGCCACCAGATGGTTGTATTTGATGAACTTGCGCTGCTCATCGCGCGTGCCCTGCGAGAGCAGGCCCGCGCCTCCGAAACCGACCCAGTCCACATACTTGTTGAACGCCTCAGACTTGTTGGTCACCGCCTGGATGACGTGACGCATCTCGACGCTCTGGACATACTGGAGCAGGAAGATGGTTCGCACCACGCGCCCCAGTTCGCGGAAGGCGAAGTACAGTTTGTTCCTGCGGCCGTAGGTCGCGAGCCGACGCAGGATGGTCGAGGGCATAATCTTGCCCGCTCGAATGGAGAGGGCGACGCGCAGCATATCCGGCAACATGGTCCGAACCAGTTCCCAGTCTACCTGCTCGCGGAAGAGCATATCGATGTGGGTGTAGCGATGCTGGCTGCTGGGACGAAACAGCGTCAGGTCTTTCCAGTTGCGGATTCGGGGCATCAGATGAATACCCAGCAAGTACGATAGCCGAAGATGGCGGTGCTCTGTCCCTGGGTGTCGGCGTGAATGGTGTCAGGTTGCACGTCGGAGGTGTTCTCCTCAATGAAGTCTAGGATGTAGTGGCCCTCCCAGGCACCGCAGGTCGAAAAGCGCGAATACAGCGCGATGTAGGAGTCGGCGACCAGGTAGTAGCCGATTCCACCATAGCTCCCGTAGCGAATGTGGTGTTCCGCCATCAGGCTCTGAGCGTTCATGTCCCACTTGGTGCCATCGGCGGAGGCCGATTTGCCCGAACCCCATACCTTCTGGAGCGGCAACCGGGCGTAGGCGTTGACCACGGTGGTGATTGCCTGGTTCAGGTTCTCTTCGGTGATGTGCCGCTGGTTGACGAAGGAGACCTGGCGGCGGTCCAGCCCTTTTACCGAACGGGCTGTCTGCGTCGGACCCAGATCACAGCCGTAGCAGAAGGTCGTGAGCAGATAGCGGTGGCGGGGATTCTCCAGCTTGGCGTCATGCCCGGAGAGCGGACCGAAGAGCCGGGTCCAGTGGAGCCAGTGTTCGGTGTCCGAGAGCGCGTCCACAATGCCGACTTCGTTCATGTGCTGGGCAAGGAGTTGTTCCATCTCTGGACGACCAGTCGGCTCGGGTTTGCGTTGGAGCCGCTTCAAGACGGGTTCGTCGTTCTCGATGCGCAGGTATTCATTCTCCGGGAAGCCCGCATCGGTGGTATGGGCGGCACTCTCCAGTTGCTGGTGGAGGTGCGCCACAAACAGCTTCCCTTCCACAGGGATTCCGGCCTGCTCGCCATACACCGTGATGCCCTGTAGATACTCCTCCTGGGAAACCAACTCCTGGCGGTAGTCGCTGAACTGCTCGCTGCCCGGAAGACACAGATCCCCGGACTTGAGCGACTGCATCGTTTCAAAGAAGACGCATAGTTCAAAGTAACGCCGGTGCACACGCGTCACCATGGAAGTCCTCTCCCGTTTGCCGGTGACCAGGGACCACCACTTCTCGGAAACAAAGGAAAGATCCAGGTGTCGGGATGCCTGGGAAAGGTCCTCACCGAGCGAAATCGTGAGATGCTCTGCACGAATCTCACGATGGGCACGCAAAAAGATGATGGCAGAGAGAAGGGCCTAGTCCTGTGTTGTGGGGACCAGAGTGACGCCTCCCAGAAATGCGAACAGGACGCTACGTCGCCCGCTGTAGAACTGCGGCAGAAACAGCAGATGACTGTTCAGGGCGACCGCACGGTGGGCGTTGCAGTCGGCGAGGATGCGCGGGGCATCTTTCTCCAGGAGAGATTCGACCGCAGCGAGACGCTGGTCACGGGTGCCTTCCTGCGTGTAGGCCAGGGTGATGTCGCGTAGCCGTTCAATGAGCGCATCGGTACGGTCGGCCTGGGCGGTTCGGTAGAGAGTAAGTGCCTCTTCAGCCCGGTGGTGCATCCTCTTGACTTGGCGCAAGAACATGTCCGTCACATCGTCGAGAGCCGTGGCGACCTGCTTACGAATTAAGGCGGCCATCAGAATAAAACGCTTGCGTTCGGGCATGTCGCTCAACGAAGCCATATCCAGGGACCGGGCTTCGGCGGCAAACTGGCGGATTTTCACCTCGGGAATATCGGCGAACGCATCGGCGGCGGCGTTGAGTTGCTCAAGCCAATGGGATTGCTCCAGAGCCTCTTTGAAATGAAGTGCGGTAGCTCGGTGGGGTTCGCGTTTGATCCGATCCCACGCGCTGAGCGCCTCGCCCTCCTCCCGACGAAGCAGTGCCTGGAGTCGCTGCCGGGATTCTATAGAGAGTGCCTGGTACACCTGTTCTTGATAGGCGCGGTTCTGAGAATAGCGGGTGGCTCGGGCGATCCGTAAGAGTGTGCTGAACGCGGGAAACTCGTAGCGTTGGCGAACCAACTCCTCAATGGCTACGTTGATGATGTCGGGCAGGTCCTCGCGGGTGCGTGCCGCCTGGAAGCAGGTTTGAATGAGTACCTTCCGAGCCGCTTTGCCATCGGCGATAACCCCAAGATACTCGCGCACGAGCACCCGGTGTCGGTCCCGGGTACTTCCGCGGTCATACGCCCGCAGGAGTTCCCGAATCTCGGGGAAATCGGGGAAACCTGCACAACTTGCGACGTGGCGAACGATGGACTCCGGTATTTCGGCAAAGGAGACGAAGTATCCCAGGCGTTGGAAGGTTTTGAGCAACAGCAACAGGGCAACTCACGGGACCGGTTGGTCCGTTTCCGGGCGAATACGATTTCGTCTTCGATGGGTGTGTAAACCTCGGCAAGTTCTTTGTCTGTCGGTTCGGCTTTGAAGAAGGGATAGGCGGTGTCACTGGCGCTGGGCATGGAATTTATATGTGTCCTTTAATCCGCCGCACACCCGTTTGCGGGATATAGTCTATAACACGGGTAATGTGACAGCAAGGAAGTGCTTCCGCGGCATCCTTCCACCTGTCACATAAACGTTCGTTCAGGTGACAGTGGATGACAGCATGCTAATCGGCTATATGCGGGTTTCTAAGGCGGACGGGTCACAAACGCTCGACTTGCAGAAGGATGCGCTTCTTTCGGCGGGCGTGGAGGCGGGCCATATTTACGAGGATCGGGCTTCGGGGAAAACGGATGCCCGTCCGGGACTCAAGGCACTCAGTAGGGCACTTCGGGAAGGCAATACGCTACTTGCTTTTGTTTGCTTGCACGAGATGTCAAACGAAAAATTCTTTGATCCCACGGATGGTGGAGGGATCTGACAAAGCAGACGTCACGCAAGATTTTCTGCGAGACTATTTTGATAGTTTTCGGTTTCTATCCTTCGCGGACGAAGCTTCGGAAATCAGAAGCGAGTACGTGCCCGTTTTACAGTTCGTTCGATGGTCGCCCGTAGTCGTGGAAGATTCCGGCGATCCCTTCAATAAGGTGGGAGGTGTCCCCTACTGGTACCTGGGAGATGAAGAACCCGCTTCGTTCCCTGGTGAATCTGAGTCTTGTTTTTTGATGCAGTTATTGGAGGGGTACGAGTTCAGAAAAGAGCCGGATGCGCCTCGTCAGACGGTGTTGAAGTACTCGAACAACGGGGGAGTGATTGGGGATGAGCCATCTTTAATGGACGAATACGAGTTGTTCTTAGCGAACTCCGTGTACATTTTCGGCCCGAAACAGTACACGGAAATCGAGGGGAAACCAGTTGTATATGTAATTGTTCAACACTAGCGGCGGACAGGAGGGGGTTCGAGGCGGCGAAGGCGTCCGGCGATATAATGGGGGAGACGCGCTACACGGGGGCGATGCTGTGGGACACGGCGTGCATGTTCGACATCGTGGGGCGCATCGGCTCTGGGTGCTTCACCGCCGACACGACGCCAGGCGCGTGGGCGATCGGGGATGAGAAGCCGGGAAGCGACCCGGCACTGGCACGCGCGTCCGGCGACTTCGCCGCGCTGGTGTGGGGCTTCGAGAACGGCCTGTCGGAGTGGATGGTGTCGGCGGACCCGGCGACGGGCAAACCGGAGTGGCGCAGGGTGACGAACACGTGGAAGCATCAGGTAGATAAGCTAGCCGTGGTCGAGTTCTACGCGGAAGGCGACGCGGACAAGACGACGGTGGAGACGCTGTCGGCCACGGTCGAGCACCCATTCTTCACGGAAGCCGGCCAGGCGGCGACCACGATCTGAAAGCCGCACCAGTAGCGATAAGCCATTCACCGTCTCTTTAACGGTCGTTTCTAGGACATGTCGCACTACCGCCAACGCTTGCTTTGCTACGTCGTCGCTATCAAGGCACGCCGGACGGCGGCGGCGTGGGCGGCTCGGTGCCGAACCCCGGTCTAGCCCGCCAGCCCCGGCCCGGGAGCCAGTCGAACCTGAACGGCTCCCGGGCCGCGAGCGCGGCGAGGGGAGGGACGAGAAAGGCACGTAGGCTTTCTACCAAAGAGGCGAGGTCGGCGTTCGGCTCCGCCCGCGCTGCGCCGAGGGCTTTGCGGCGGAAGTTCCGCCACTGCCGGTGCCGCGCCGAGTCGGTGTAGAATACCCCGGTCAGTGCCGTCGGGAAGCCATCCGGCGGGAGACCCGTCCCACGCCGCCCGAACGTGGCGGACAGGGGCGAGTTACCCCTTCAAACGGCGTCGCGCCCTTTGATGCGCCCGATGCGCTCGACGAGCCGCTTCGCTTCGTTGTGCCGGTGCTGGTAATACTTGTCCATGTTCGGCCCGATGAAGGGACGGATGGCGAGCGCGCCGAACGGTCCCCCCGGCACGACGTACTCCAACTGGTCGGCGAGGAGCGTGCCGCCCTGGAACGCGGTGAACT
Source organism: Armatimonadota bacterium (assembly GCA_043754515.1). Lineage (GTDB taxonomy): Bacteria > Armatimonadota > Armatimonadia > Armatimonadales > Armatimonadaceae > JACMIU01. The sequence continues at coordinate 4,670 of JAYUUO010000126.1, read as the reverse complement.
TGCGCCGGTTGACCCACAGGGAAAAGGGCCCCTCGACCTGACGGAGCGCGTAGCCGTGCGGCGGGTTCCACTCGGCGACCTCCCATATCACGGTCTGCTGAACGGATAAAGCAACCGCGCCACGCTTGACCCGGAGCACGATGCGCGAGCCGTTCGTCAGCTCCGCGTCCGCGCCGGAGAGTAACTCATCGGGCATGTCGTCGGGGCAGATGCGCGCGTGATTTTGCGGGCTAGTAAGGAACGCCCAGACCGCTTCGGGGTTGCGGTCAATGAAGATCTGGTACTGCTTGCGCTGGAGGGGGGGAGGGGGCATGGCGGTTTCTCAGTGTACCGAAAAACAGGCGGGGCGGCTACCGTTTCCGATAGCCACCCCGCTCCCGCACTTTAGATTCGCTTGTATTTTCCGTGTGATCTTCCCGCCATACCTAACCTGTTGTAATCTCGCCCCGTCTCCACCTATCCATATTCTCGGAACATCGAAACTTGCCTGTGTGTCTCCCGCTCTCCGTCTCTTCGCGTTGGGAGCGTCTAGTGCATTACACCCGCGTTATACCACCGTGCCCGGTGCGTTAAACATCCCGGTGCCGCGCCGCGCGCATGAAAACTTTTGCCCGGATCAGGCAGGAAACCCAATGCTCCGGCGCGAACCCCGAGTAGTCACCTTACGGGACACAAGGAAGAAAATATCATGGCAACAATTCCGGTCTGTTTACAAGCCTACACCGTGCGCGACGACTCCGCGCGGGACTTCTACGACACACTCAAAAAAGTAGCCGCCATCGGCTACGCGGGCATCGAGCTAGCGGGCCTTTACGGCAAAGACGCGAAGGAACTGAAGACAGTTCTCGACGACAACGGGCTGATCGTGCCCGGAGCGCACGTCGGCTTATCCGACCTGCAAAATGTCGAAGCCGCCATAGAGACGTACAAGATCCTCGGCGCGAAGTTCCTTATCGTTCCCTACCTGCCCGCCGAAATGCGCACCAGCATTGAGGACTACAAGAAACTCGGCGCGAGTCTTTCCGCGCTGGCCGAGAAGATTAACAAGGCGGGCCTCGAGTTCGCCTATCACAATCACGACTTCGAGTTCGAGAAGTTCGGCGGGGACGTTCCGGGATACGACGTGCTGTTCGACTCCGCGCCGAACGTCAAGGTCGAACTGGACGCGTTCTGGGTGAAGAAGGCGGGCTACGATCCGGCCACCTACATCCACAAGTACGCGGGGCGGGTGCCGCTTATCCACGTCAAGGACATGACGGCGGACGGCAAGTTCGCGCAGGTCGGCGAGGGGATCACGGACTTCGCGCCGATCTTCGCGGCGGCGGAATCGGTCGGCGTCGTCGAATACTACATCGTCGAACAGGACAATACCTATGAAGTCGCGCCGCTCGACGCCATCGCGACCTCGTTCCGCAACCTCCAGAAGATGGGCAAGGCGTAAGCACGCCGCTTGAGATGACCCGCGCCCGATGCCTGATCTCGGGCGCGGGGGATGAGCCACAAAATGAATAAAGAACTGGTCAAAGCCGCCGTTAAGTCGCTACCTATAGAACTGCCCTCGTGGGGGTTCGGGAATGCCGGGACGCGTTTCGGCGCGTTCCCCGAGCCGGGTGTCGCCCGTGACGTCTACGAAAAGATCGAGGACGCCGGGAGCGTCCACCGCCTGACGGGCGCGTCGCCAACGATAGCCGTTCATATCCCTTGGGACCTCCCGCCCGTGGGCACCGACTGGACCACCATCGCTGACTTCGCCCGGAGCGAGGGTGTCGCCATCGGCGCGATTAACCCGAATCTGTTCCAGGAGCAGGAATACAAACTCGGTTCGGTCTGCCATCCCGACCCGAAAGTACGCGCCAAAGCTGTGGCGCACCTGGTCGAGTGCGCCGGAATCGCCGGTATGACGGGATCGAAGCAGGTAGCGGTCTGGCTCGCGGACGGCACGAACTACCCGGGGCAGGACGATCTGCGGGCACGCCGCACCCGCCTGAAGGAGTCGCTCGCGCTCGCTTACGCCGCGCTCCCGTCCGGTGTCGAGATGCTGGTCGAGTACAAACTCTTTGAACCGGCGTTCTACACGACCGATATTCCCGACTGGGGCACCTCGCTCTTGATGTGCCAGCATCTCGGCCCGAACGCGAAGGTGCTCGTGGATACGGGACACCACGGCCACTACACCAACATTGAGGCTATCGTGTGTGCGCTCCTGGACGAGGGGCGGCTCGGCGGCTTCCACTTCAACGACCGCCGTTACGCCGACGACGACCTGATAGTCGGCTCGGCGAACCCGTTCGCGCTGTTTCTGATCTTCCACGAACTGATCAACGGGCACGACGGCAAGACGGCGGCACCGGTCGCTTACATGCTGGATCAGGCGCACGTGATCGAGAACAAGATCGAGGCGATGATTCTATCTGTGCTGAACGTCCAGACAGCCTACGCGAAGGCGGTGCTGGTGGACCGCGCCGAACTGAAGCGGTTGCAGGAAGCGGGCGACGTACTCGGAGCGCACGCGGTGCTACGGGACGCTTATGAGACCGATGTGCGCCCCGTGCTCGCCGAACTGCGCGAGGAGACGGGGCGGGCGGGGGACCCGCTCAAAGCCTACCGGTCTGACGAGATAATTAAAGAGCGGCGGGCGTGGCGCCAGTCGAACCCGGCGCGGGCGGCGGGCGGCGGATTAGGGGCCTGAGCAAAACCGGGCGTCGTGACTATACAGCAGAATGGATGAAGATCAAAGCAGTGTGATGGACGAAGATCAGATCACCGCCCGGTGCGCGGCGATAGCCGCGCAGATACGGATTATTAGCTCCCACCGTAGCGCCCTCGTCGCGCGATGGCTGGACGAGAGCAAGCCTTACGAACATGCGTTGTTTGGTACTGCGAGCAGACAATTCGGCCACCGCTTCGTGTTCGAGCCGCCGCTGACGTTGACGGCCGTGATCGAGCTGGAAAATCGCTACGGCATCCGGTTGCCCGAGCAGTACCGGTCGTTTCTGATGCTTGTGAGCGGGGGCGGTGCTGGCCCCTATTACGGCTTGAACACTCCCGCGGACTGGGCGGAACATTACGAACTGACCCCCACCGTGCTACAGCGGGCATTATCCGCCCCCTGTCTTTTGCGTGATGACTTCGCGGAGCGGACGCGAGTCGAGATGGGTTTAGATCCGGGAGCGGATGTCAGGTCCACGGATGAGTGGCTGAAATTCATCGGTTCTGAAGCGAATGAGGAGGCATGGAATGCCGATGAGTGGAGTCCTTATTTCGGTACCCTCTGTCTAAGTGACCAGGGATGCACATTTTGCTCGGTGCTCATCCTGAACGGCGAGTACACGGGCCGTACATGTCACATCGCACTTGATCGGTACATACCCGTCTTTGACAGTACCGGGTTTCTCGATTGGTACGAGCACTGGGTTGATGGCGTCCTTCAGGTCGTAGCAACTTTATGACGGCAACTTCTACTGCCGACTAGCACGAATATTTTTTACACTTTTGCCTGTTCAACCGCCCTGAGTCAGGGGCGCACGTGAGGTGGTTTCACGCATCGCGATACGGGGTGAGTATCTTGCCCCACGCTTCCCGAAAAGGGTAGTAGGTTGGCGACCTAAGCGCGCCCGACCCGATTATAACTCTGTGGTAAAGTAGATTAGCAGGGCACCACTGAATGATATTCGCCAACAAAATACGACCGATCCGTAAGAAGATAACACTATCGGGCGGAACGCTGACTTTGAGACGGACACCCAGCCGAATCTCTCTATTCCATGCGTTCGCACAGTTGGAAGCTTCTACGAAGCGTATCGAAGTGAAAATGGGATAAAATGGTCGTCTTCTGAACGAGTCGGTTGATATTTTACGCGTTGCAAACTCGATGCTGGATGCCTCTCTGAACATCTCGCAGGGGAAGCGATAGCGGCAGATGGATGGCGAGCGCGAGACGATGCGAGCAGAAATGGATCGGCTGAAACGGAGTATTCCTGGTCAGGATGTTGTACAACCATCGCGGCCCAATGGCGTGCTCGTCGTCTCCGGGTATACAGGCGTATGATAGCTATTCTCGATGTTGACTACCGCGCGGATGGAACGGCCGTTGCTGCCTGCGTCACGGCGAGGGATTGGGCGGACGACAAGCCGCTCAACGAGCACACCACCCTGGTTCCCGAGGTCGCGCTGTACGAGCCGGGCCAGTTTTACAAGCGCGAGCTGCCGTGCTGACTCGCCGTCCTCGCGACGCTACCGGAACCGCCGTCCGTTTGCGTGGTGGATGGCTACGTCTGGCTTGGCGACGAGACGATGCCGGGCCTCGGGGCGCATCTGTCCCGCGCACTCGGTGGCTCCGTGCCGGTGATCGGCGTAGCGAAGACGCGGTTCGCGGGCACTGAACCCGTTGCGGACGTCGTTCACGGTCTCGTCGTGACGGTACGCCCGCTTTATGTCTCGGCGGTCGGCCTGCCTTTAGCGGATGCGGCGGAATACGTCGGGCGCATGCACGGCGCGTTCCGCCTCCCGACGCTGGTGAAACGCGTAGACGCGCTGTGCCGGGCAGGAATCGCCGCCCCCCTTCGCGAAAACTAGCACCGTTGTCTGAGGACGTAGCAAGGGCGACGAGGAGTTTTACCTATGGAACTAGACCGCTCGGCGGAAACGCTGGAGAAGTTACACGAACTGGC
>JAYUUO010000125.1:0-12585 GCA_043754515.1 Armatimonadota bacterium | reverse complement strand
TGTTATGAACTAGTTCTAGTCAAATAGTGTATCAAATAATGTGGAAACCACATTAAAAATCAAGAAACGCTATCCTTCCGACGTAGAAGACGCCGAATGGGAATTTAAGTACCTGTTCTAATTTAGTTTACATTCCGCATTGAACGGTTTGAAGGCGATTTTCAGATCGTGCCCGACTGCCGCGAGTGCTTCCCAAACGCGGTAACCTAGCAGTGATTTTTCTTTGTAATCACCCGGTTGCAACCACTCATACAAGAAAATGCCCTCAAGGCATTTCTCTGTCTTGAGCTTGCGCCACAGTATCTCCGCGATGTTCAGTTGCGGCGAGTACAGGTTTTTGCTCCGCAAAATACCGAGGGGGCAGAAAGAACACGTACATCCCCTTCGCCTCCCACGCTCGACAAATCGCCGCGATTTTCGACGCGGCCCGGCACTTGCGTACCTCACTCTGATGCACGGGTGCGTTGTCCAGTACCACGACCGTCGGGCGTTCCAAATGCCGACTAAAATCATCCAGGTAATCGCGTATCAAAGCCGCGTTGATCGTCTGCTCGGTGGTACGAAAGAAGCATCGGTTGTCTCGCGACAGCAGAGCGAAACAATTCACCGCCTTACCGCTGGTGCTAGGGATGAATAAATCCTCGTCCCCGAATTGCCATCCCGAAGGGACGCACGGGATGAGACAGACGCCGCTCTCGTCCCCATAAAAAACGTCTATCTGACCCGCTTCCGCACTTTCTTCTATGCGTGCTAAACTCGCCACCTTATAGGCATACTCTTCGGGGTCGGGTTCTTTGCTTACTCGCCTGCGTATGCGCTTGAATCGGCAACCGTTTTTTTAAGGAACCGCTTCAAGGTCATGCGACTAAACTGCTTGCCGAGTTCCTCCTGTAAAGCATCCTGCGCGAGGCTCAGGCGTTGTCGGTTGGCTTGCACGGCGAGACGCACCGCAGGCAAGTCCGTTTCCTCTTGCAAAATGCTGTGCCTACCCCTGCCCGCCTTGATGTGTAAACCGTCAATACCCTCGTTCTGATACCGCGTGACCCAATGGTTTACTGTCACGAGACAATAGCCTAACTGCTCACCGATCTCTTTAGAAGTCTTTTTCTGTGCCTTAAGTAAAAGCATTTGGCATCGCTGGCGGAACCCGTGAACTTTGCCAAACTTGAAGCCTTTTTCCAGTGCGGCGCGTTGCTCATCGGTCAGAATTATTTTAGTCAATCGGCTCATGATACCGATTGTAACATATTTCTGTACACGCACTTATATCTATGAAACAGTCTCTCGCCGTCCTCTCCGCCGCGCTGTTCGTACTCGCCGCGACCGGCTCCGCGTTCGCTCGCCCCGAGAGCGGTGCCACCTGCCCGATCCTGAAGGAGAAGGTCGCGAAGCCCGACATCAAGAACTCCTCGGTGTATAGAGGCAAGACGTTCTACTTCTGTTGCGGCGGTTGCAAGCCAGCGTTCGGCAAGATGAGTGATAAGGATAAGGTCGCCCTGATGAAATACGGCGTGGACGCAAAGAAACCAGGGGGCAAAAAGCCCGCTAAGCCCTCCCCAAAGCACGTCTAGCTTTTTTTGCGCACCAGATGGAGCACGAATCGCGTTTCCAGCGATTCATGCGCGCCCTCGTAGGCGGGACCGAACCGATTAAGTGCATTCTCCCGCGTCGCGATCATAATCGCCTCGTGCGCGGACGCTGGGATCTGCCACTGCGATGAATAAAGGCGCGCGTCCAAGTCGGTCAGCATCGTGCCAACCGATGCCCTGTGTGTCCACTGCCACTCCGGGCGGGTGATGGTCTCATGCGCCGTTGCCCCGAAGCACGCTTTGATGAAGGGCATGTCAGTTTCGGTGTTCCGCGCACCGGGGTGGGCGGGCAATAGATCACGCCGACGCCCCTCCGCCATATAGAAGTCACGCACGGCGGACGTCGAGCGGTGTTCGTAGCCGAGCATCAGGATGCCACCTGGCACCGTCACGCGCTCCATCTCGCGGATGGCGTCGCGCCACTCGGCGATCAGATGGAGCACATGAACGGCGAGCACGGCGGTGAAGTGCGCGTCGGGGAAGGGGAGACCCCGCAAATCGGCGGGAACGAGATTCGGTTGCGGCGCGCCCGTCTCCGACAGAATGCGGCGCATCTCGCCCAGCATCTCCTCCGACACGTCCACCCCGACCGTTCGCTCGTGCCGCGCGGCGAGGGGGCGGGTAAACCGGCCCGTGCCGCAACCGGCGTCCAGGATCCAACCATCGCCCCCGACGCCCGAAATGAACTTCACTACGGAAAGTGCCACCTTCGGCGGGAGGGGACGCGTGCGCTCGTACTCGGTCGCGACACGGTCGAAGGACAGCGGTTCGGATAATGTCTCAGTCATGTCCTCCCCTTCCTCCCGCGACCAGGGACAGCGCGTGGGGTAGCAGAGGCAACAGCACCTTCATTCCGTCCCGTGCCCCCGTGGGGCTACCCGGAAGATTGACGATCAGGGTTGCCTCGTGAATGCCCGCGACTCCTCGCCCCAGCGCGGCGGTCGTCACCGTGCGCAACCCTTCGGCTCGGAGCAGTTCGGCGATGCCGGGCGCGTTCTTATCTAACACGGAGACGGTGGCTTCCGGTGTGACGTCGCGCGGGGCGAAGCCGGTGCCGCCAGTCGTGAGCACCAAGTCGCATCCGCCGTCGCTCATCGCGATTAGCTGATCCGCTATCTCGCCTTCGTCATCGGGGACGGTGCAATGAAAGACGACCTCATAGTCGCTCGCGGGGAGACAGGTCACTATCGCGGGGCCGGAAACATCCTCGCGTTCCCCCGCGTAACACCGATCCGAAACGGTCAGGATTCCCACTCGGTACATGTCGGTTGATTCGCCGTGCCGGTCGGAAAATCCTGCCGCCGCGATGTTGTGTTTTCGCGCTGTCCATTCGGGCGGGTTTCTGGTATAATGCCGACGGTTCGCGGTTCCGCGTCGCGGAAAAGAGCCGTCCGTCGCGTCGTCCCGATGCGTTCGTGGCGCGGCGACACCGGCACCCCGCCACGATTTTACTAGGTAGGAAATAGCACACGTAATGGCAAAAATAGCCCCGTCGGTTCTGGAAGCACCCGTCTCCACGCTCGCCGACCCTGCCCTAGCGGGCAATCTCGACATGACTTCGTATCTGCGGTTTTACGAGCAGATGGTACATATACGCGAATTCGAGGAGTTATGTGACCGCGCTTTCCGGCAGGGGACACACGGGATCGGCGGCTACCTGCACCTTTATTCCGGCGAAGAGGCTATCGCGGTCGGCATCATCGGGGCGATGGACGTCCGGAACGGTGACTCGTTCATCGGCCACTACCGAGACCACGCTTACGCGCTCGCAGCCGGTTCGCCTCCCGGCCAGGTTATGGCGGAGATCTGCGGCAAGATCACGGGTTGCTCCAAAGGTAAGGGCGGCTCGATGCACATCTGCGACGCCAAACTCGGCTTTTACGGCGGCTATGGGATCGTCGGTGGCAATGTCCCGATCGCGCTCGGTCTTGGATGGAAGATCAAGTACTCGGGCGGCAGTCAGGTCTGCGCGTGCTTCTTCGGCGACGGCTCGATGAACCAGGGCGGCTTCCACGAGTCCCTGAACATGGCGCAACTCTTCAAGGTGCCGGTGCTGTTCGTGCTCGAAAACAACGGCTACGCGATGGGTACCAGCATCGAACGCTCCCACGCCAATCCCGATCTCGCCTCCCGTGTCGAGTCGTATGCGATGGAGTACCACGTGATTGACGGGCAAGACATCTTCGCAGTGCATGAGACGGTGTCCCGCATTGTTGATTCGATGCGGACGAATCCGCGCCCGGTGTTTCTGGAGATGAAGACGTACCGCTACCACGGGCACGGCGCGGCGGACACGCAGGTGACACAGGTGACGTACCGTTCAAAAGAGGAAGTGGAGCAGATAAAGTCCACGCGCGACCCGATCATGCTGTGCGAGCAGAAGATGTTCGCCTCCGGCGTGCTAACCGCGGAGATGCGCGACAAGATCCACCACGAAGCGGTCGCCGCCGCCGAGGCCGCGCTGAAGTTCAGCGACGACTCGGCGAACCCGACGCCCGACGAACTTCTGAAAGACGTTTACGCTTAGTCTCGGGAAACAATTATGGCAAAAATGCGATATGCGGACGCGCTTACGCTCGCGCTCCGGGAAGAAATGAATCGGGACGAGTCCGTCTTTATTATCGGCGAGGAGGTCGGGCAGTACCTCGGTACCCTTCAGGTCACTAAGGGGTTCTTGGAGGAGTACGGCGCGAAACGGGTTGTAGATACGCCCATTTCCGAGGTCGGCATCATCGGACTCGGCATCGGCGCGGCGATGGCGGGACTACGCCCGATCTGCGAGATGATGCGCATGGACTTCGCGCTCCCCGCGTACGACCAGATCGCCCAGCACGCGGCGAAGATCCGGTACATGTTCGGCGGGCAGTTCAAGGTGCCGATGGTAATCCGTGGCCCCTCTGGCGTCGGCAACCAGTTGTCGGCGCAACACTCGCAGGCGATTGAAGTCTTGTTCGCGCACTGCCCCGGCCTAAAGGTGGTCCTGCCCGCGACGCCCGGCGACGCGAAGGGCCTGCTGAAGTCGGCGGTGCGCGATGAGAACCCGGTGATCTTCCTCGAAACGCTGAAATTGTATTTCGAGAAGACCGAGAACCTGGAGAAGATCCAGGAAGGCCTGTCCGAGGTGCCCGAAGATCCCGAGTACATGGTGCCACTCGGCAAAGCGAACGTCATCCGCGAAGGCCGGGACGTCACCATTATCGCGTACAGTCGCATGGTGATCGAATCGCTCAAAGCGGCGAACCGGCTCGCGCAGGACGGCATCTACGCGGAAGTGATTGACCTGCGCTGTCTGTTGCCGCTCGATATGGCGACGCCGCTCGCGAGTATCAAGAAGACGCACCGCGCGGTTGTCGTGCAGGAGCAATGGGGATTGTATGGCGCGGCGGCGGAAGTATCGGCGCAGATCGCGGAGCGGGCATTTTATGATCTGGATGCGCCGGTGCAACGGGTGACGGGCGCGTTCGTCCCGATGCCATATAGTAAGGCTTTGGAGAATCTGGCGACCCCCACCGAGGACGATATTGTCGTCGCGGTGAAGCGAACGCTGGGCGGGAAATAGAAGAAAACAAATGGCTGATATTATTTTGCCCAAGATGGGCGACGCGATGGAAGAGGGACGCATCGTCCAGTGGCTGAAGAATGTCGGGGACGCGGTGAAGTCCGGCGAGGCGATCGCGGAACTGGAGACTGACAAGTCGAACGTCGAGATCGAGTCGGACGGGGACGGATTCCTGACCGCTATTCACGTGCAGGCCGGTGACATGGTGCCGGTCGGTACGGTGATCGGGGTAGTCGGAGCGGTAGCGAGCGCGGCGCAGGTCCCCGCGACGGCTCCGACGACAAGCGCGGCACCTATCGCGAAGATTGACGTGCCGAAGCCCGAGGAGGATCCGGAAACCACGACAGGTGAGGGAGTCATCCCGGTCAGGATGGAACCCGCGCCGCAAACCGGCAATACCAACGGCGTCGCGCCCAAGCCAGTTGTCACCGCGCCGGTCTCGTCCCCCTCGTACGCCGTGGTCAGCGGCGGCAAATTTCAGCCGTACAACTCCTACATCGGAGCACTGCCCGAAAATCTGGGTGGGTCGGCGAGCACCATCGGCGAGCCGGTTATGGTCGAATCCGTCGGTGGCACTGCGGTAAAAGCCTCCCCCCTCGCCAAAGCAATGGCTAGCGCGAATAAATTGGACCTCGCGGCGATCTCCGGGTCGGGCGAGAACGGAGCGGTGATGAAAGCCGATGTCGAAGCCGCGCTAAAATCCACCGGATCTTCGGAAGCGGCGCGACCAGCGGCAACGCTCGCCCCCGCCGCTACCACGCCCGCCGCGCAATCAGAACCCGTGAAGCCACTCGCGCTGGGAGAGGGCGATACCTTTGTCGAGTACAACGCGATGCGCCGCACTATTGCCCGGCGGCTCGCGGAGTCCAAATCAACGATTCCGCACTTCTACGTGACCGCCGAGCTCGATATGGAGGCGTTCCTCGCCTTCCGCGAACAGCTCAATAAATCCGCCGCCCCGAACGCAGGTAAAGTGTCCGTCACCGACATGATAACCAAGGCGTGCGCCGTCGCCCTTGTCGAAAACCCGGTCATCAACTCGGCGTTCTCGGACAACAAGCGCGTCGTCCGCAAGTCGGTTAATATCGGCATCGCGGTCTCCATTGAGGACGGCCTGATTGTTCCCGTGGTCAAGGGTTGCGAGAACAAGTCGCTCCGGGCCATCGCGAAAGAAACCCGTCCGCTGATCGAGAAGGCGCGTGAAAACAAACTCAAGCCGGATGAGTACACCGGCGGGACGTTCACGATTTCGAACCTGGGTCAGTTCGACGTGGAGAGCTTCGCGGCGATCATCAATCCGGGTGAGGGCGCTATTCTGGCTATCGCCTCGGTGCGGGACGTCGCCGCCGTGGTGGACGGACAGATCGTGCCGCGCAAGCGCATGAAAGTGACGCTCTGCGCCGATCACCGGGTCATGGACGGCGTCGCGGGCGCGACGTTCCTGCAATCGCTGAAGCGTGTGATTGAAAATCCTCTCCAGATAGTCACCGGCTAGGGCGAAAGCGCGAAGCACTTATGGAAAAACGGCTACAAAACCTGCCCCGGTTCGACCCGGACGCGTTCGAGAAACTGGCCAAAGACTGGCACGGCTTGTCGGGTGTCCCTGGCTCGGACCGCGCCGTGATCGAGTGGAGCATCGGAACCGGGGCGCGTTGCTTCGTCTACCCGGCGGCAAAGCGGGCAGCGGGCGAGAACCTGCTCGCCAGCCTCGACGCGAACGACACGGATGAGCGGTACGCGGATTGGCTGGAGTTCGACTTCGTGCCGCGAGTCGTTAACGCCGCAAGCCGGATGGGGCTTCATCCGCAGGTCATCTGCGCCGACCTGCGCCCGGTCCAGATTCAGCGGGCGCGGCGGCGGGCACTGGCATCGTCCGCGCTGGCGAAGGTCGCCACGGGCGGAAACGTCTCCGGACACTAAGTTTTACCGCGCGCGACTTTTAGCCCTGCCCGCGACTTCACCCCCCATACCTCTGTCTGCCGCAAGCGCGGAGAGGGGGAACTTTGCTTGTTTATGGAGGAGGATTTCCCGTCTGACGATGAAGCGACGAGAAGTACCGCCGCCTGATCCCGCGAGCAAGGTTTTTCCCTCTCCGTGCTTGCGGCAGTATAAAGGTTAGGGGGTGAAGTCGCGCGATGCTATGCGGGGATGTCCGCAAGGCAAGCAAGAAAGCGCGTTCGACAGTATAATTATAACGAAAGCACCGGAGGTTTCTCGTTGTCCACGCATTACCGTTCGATCACGCACTACATGGAGGAACTGCTTCGGGAACACGGGCAGGAGGCATGGCTAGGTCGCCTCGCTCCTCGCACGGATGATCCGCCGCCCCGCTTCTCGGGGTCGGCGCGGATAACGGCTCGCGGCATGGATCATTGCTGGGCTACCATTGGGGATAGTGAAATATCCCGAACGGCGCGGGCAACGCTGACGGGGGACGCGCCCCCCGGATCGTTCGCGGCGTATGGGGGCAACATCGAAAACTTCCTCGGCACCGTGCAACTCCCAGTCGGTCTGGTCGGCCCATTGCGCGTCAACGGGCTGTTCGCGAACGGGGATTTTCGCGTTCCGCTTGCTACGACCGAGGCGGCGTTAGTCGCGTCGTACCATCGCGGGGCGCAACTGATTACTGAGTCCGGCGGTTGCGCCGCCCTCCTGCTCAGCGAGGGGATGAGCCGCGCTCCCGGCTTCGCCTTTAATAACCTGCGCGAAGTGGGGCAGTTCGTCGCGTGGGCACTAACCAGTGTCGGAACGTTCCGCGAGAAAGCCGAGTCAACCACCCGGCACGGCAAACTGCACGATATGAAGGTGACCGTGGAGGGTAACCACGTCTACCTCGACTTCGAGTACTCGACCGGCGACGCATCTGGGCAGAACATGGTCACCATCGCTACCGCCGCGATCTGCGAATACATCGTCGCCGAGTCGCCTGTTGTTCCGCTGTATCACTTCGTCGAAGCAAACCTGTCCGGCGATAAAAAGGCGAGTGCCCGCTCTTTTTTGTCCGTGCGTGGCAAGAAGGTAACGGCTGAAATCGTCATATCTGGCAGGTTGATCGCGAAGCGGCTATATACGACCGCGCTCGCGATGGAGCAGTACTGGCGCATGTCGGCGTTAGGCGGCGTGATGAGCGGCACGATCGGGATTCAGGGGCATTACGCAAACGGGCTGACCGCGCTGTATATCGCCTGCGGGCAGGATGCCGCCTGCATCGCGGAGTCGGCGGTCGGGGTGACACGCTTCGAGACGCGCCCGGCGACGGGGGAGGGCGGGCCAGACGATCTGTACGCCTCCGTCACGTTGCCGAATCTGGTCGTCGGCACCGTCGGCGGGGGCACGGGACTGCCGACGCAGAAGGCATGTCTGGACATTCTCGGTCTCGCCGGGAGCGGGAACGCACGGGCACTCGCGGAAGTCTGCGCCGCTCTGTCACTGGCGGGAGAGCTATCTATCATCGGTGCGCTCGCGGCGGGTGATTTCGCCCGCGCCCACCAGCGGCTCGCCCGTAGTCGGGCCAAGGCACCGACAACCGACGTGTCAATGACGCCGGAGAACAGCCCGCCGAATGAATGAAACCGTCGCCGCGCTCCCGATGCCGACCGGCGCCGCCCGCTGGTGGGTTTACCAGCGCGAGCGGTTTCCGCTCGTTGCCCACGCCCCGCTGGTCGCCGCGTTCTCGTTCTCCGCCGTGTCGTTCTCGTCGCTACTACGCGGACAGGGACACCTCCCGCCGTGGGCCAACATCGCCGTGTCGTTCGTGACCGCACTGCTGTTTTTCCTGCTGTTGCGGATCGCCGACGAGTTCAAAGACTTCGCAGAGGATTCGCGCTGGCGTCCTTATCGCGCCGTGCCGCGCGGTCTGGTGCGGCTGAGTGAACTCGGCGTCGTCGCCGCGTTCGCGGGCGTGATACAGTTCGCGCTCGCCTTCGCCCTCGCGCCCGCGCTACTCCCATATCTGCTCCTGGTCTGGGCGTGGCTCGCGCTGATGACGAAGGAGTTTTTCGTCCCGGTATGGCTTAAAAGGCACCCGGTCGTGTACATGGTTTCGCACATGGCGATCATGCCGCTCATTGACCTGTACGCGACGGCGTGCGACTGGCGCGTGGCGGGCGTGGACGCGCCGCGCGGTCTAATCTGGTTCCTGCTCGTGAGTTTCATGAACGGCATCGTGATCGAGGTCGGGCGCAAACTTCGCGCCGCTGAGTCGGAGGAGGAGGGGGTTGAGACATATACGTCGCTGTGGGGCACCGTTGTTGCGCCCACAGTCTGGGTCGGGGCGATCTGCGGCACCGCCGTATTGGCACTGCTCGCGGCTCGCGAGATTCACTTCCTGTTGCCGGTGGCCTCCCTCCTAATTTGCCTGGTTACGGTTGCGGTAGTGGTCGCTGTTCGCTTCGCCCGTTCTCCTACGAAGCAGACGGCAATGTGGTTCGAGCCAGTCGCGGGAGTCTGGACGCTGGTGATGTATCTGAGTCTCGGTGCCATCCCGCGACTTCTGCACTAATAATTTATAGACACTATTGTGAGACGCAATTATCTATATATTGATGATAAGACAACACTCAGCATCTTAATTCAGTGGGGTGTGAGATCGTTTCAACAGGATGCGCCCGCGCCCTGAGGTACTATGTGTTTTTGTCTGGCTGGCGACGGCTCCGCAGAACATGGTACTATATATACGTAATCGCGCTGGAGTCTGCTGAAAGAGCTAACGAAGCGTGAGAAACCCGGCGACTGCGTGGCTCATTAGGAGCGTACGACAGTCGCTTTTTTTGTTGCTACTCGTTTGCTTACCGGCTCGGAAAGGTGCTCTGGAGTATGCCCTCTTATATCGTCTGGCCGGAAGACGCCGTTGACCCGTCCATGCGCATCGCGCTGATGGGAGGCAAAGCCGCCGCGCTCGCACGTCTTTATGACTCGGAGTTGCCGATTCCGCTCTGGTGTGTTCTCGCCCCCGCCGCGTTCAATGATTCTCTGGCAACCGCGCAACGAGAAGCACTTTCCCACGCCGCTTTGGAGGACGACGACAATTTACTGGCTGATTTGCTCGCGCATATCTGCCCCGGCGACGACATCCACATGGCACTCGCCGATGCCTTGAGACGTCTCTGTCCGGATGGCGAGTCGGTCGCGGTTCGGTCGTCGGCGGTGGACGAGGACGGCGCGGGGAACTCGTTCGCCGGACAACTCGACTCCTTCCTCTGGGTGCCGCCCGCCGACGTTCTCGCCCGCGTCGCCTGCGTGTGGCGATCCGGGTTTAGCGAGCGAATACTGGCATACCGGCGCGAACGGAACCTGCCGCCACTGCCGTGCCCCCCTGCCGTGCTCATCCAGCGCATGGTGGACGCCGAATGTGCCGGGGTCGCGTTCAGCGCGGACCCGGTGACCGGACGCCGCGCGGTCGCGGTTGTCGCGGCGGTGTATGGCCTGGGCACCGCGTTAGTCGGCGGGGACGTGGACGCCGACACGTGGAAAGTCGGCGCGGACGGCTCCGTCCTGGAACGGGCGATCACCGATAAAACTATCCAGCACGTCGCCGCACCCGGAGTTGGCGAGGGTATTCGCGCCGAGCCGGTCTCCACCGCGATTGCCACCGCTCCCGTGCTGTCCGACCCCGAAGCGGCGCGAGTCGCGGAATTGGCACGACGCGCCGAGGCGTGGGCGGGACGGCCACAGGATATCGAATGGGCGCGGGAAAACGGCGTCTTTTACCTGCTCCAGTCCCGCCCGATCACGACGCTCGCGGGCCGCGCCGACCCGGACGCCGCGCTCAATGTCTGGGATAACAGCAACATCGCCGAGAGCTACAACGGCGTCACTACCCCGCTCACATTTACGTTCGCGCGCAACGCCTACGAACATGTCTACCGCGAGTTCTGCCATCTGTTATCCGTGCCTCCGCGCAAGATCGCGGGCGAGGATCGGATGTTCGGCAATCTACTTGGGCTGATCCGGGGGCGGGTCTACTATAACCTACCGAACTGGTACCGATTGCTCGCGCTGCTCCCCGGCTACGCGATTAACCGGACATTCATGGAGCAGATGATGGGCGTCAAGAGGGGATTGCCGGAGGAGATCGTCGGCAAGTCCGTCGTGCCGACCGCCGCCGACCGCCGCCGTGACGCGTTGGATCTCGCCCGCTCCGTGCTCAGTCTGTTCGCCCAGCACCGCCGACTCCCGGAGCAGATCACAACGTTTTACAAGCGGTTAAACGTCGCGCTCGCGCCGTCAATCGGCGACCTTGAGCGGATGCGCCCCGACGAACTCGCGGCTCATTACCAGGAACTTGAAAAGCAGCTATTGACGCAGTGGGACGCACCACTGGTCAACGATTTCTTCGCTATGATCTTCCACGGTGTGTTGCGTCGCCTGTCGGAGAAGTGGTGCGGACCGGAGCTCGCTAGCGTCCACAACGATCTGGTGAGCGGTGAAGGGGGCATCATCAGCGCGGAGCCGGCGCAACGGGTTCAGGCGATGGCGGCGATAGTGAACGCCTCGCCGCGCGAAAGCGAGTTGATCGCCGCCCTTCGCGATCTTCCCGCCTCCTCCGCCCGCCGTTTTGTGCTGGCCGCCGCGCCGCCGCTCGACGCCGCGCTCAGCGACTACCTGGCGAAGTTCGGCGACCGGTGTTTGGAGGAACTCAAGCTCGAGTCCGCGACGCTGACCGACGACCCGCTCCCGCTCCTGCGTGCCGTCGCGAACACCGCCGCGCAGCCGCCGCGCCCGCCCCGCGCCGCCGGACACGATCCCCGGCGGGAAGCCGAACGCGCCGTCGCCGCCGTCCTACGCGGCAAGCCGATCCAGCGGGCGATCTATAACCGCGTGCTTACCAACGCCCGCCGCCACGTTCGAGACCGTGAGAACCTGCGCTTCGAGCGAACCCGCGTTTTCGGGCGGGTGCGGCGCATTTTCGTAGAACTGGGCCGCCGCTTCCACGCGCTTGATCTGCTCGACGACCCCCGCGATGTTTTCTATCTGGAAGTGGCGGAGATAATGGGCTTTGTCGGGGGGACGGCCACCTGTACCGACCTACGCGGACTTGCCGCCCTGCGTAAAACCGATTTTGCCCGGTTCCGAACGCAACCCGCGCCCGCCGACCGGTGCGAGACGCGCGGCATCGTATATGTCGGCAACGACTTCACGGGCGAGAGCGAGGCGGACGAACCACCCGTCGGCGACGGCACAGAGCGGCGAGGGATCGCGTGCTGTCCCGGAATTGTACGTGGGCCGGTTCGCGTGATCACCGATCCGCGCGGCGCGACTCTCCCGCCCGGCACCATTCTCGTCGCCGAGCGCACCGATCCCGGCTGGATTCTCCTGTTCCCGTCCGCGTCGGCATTGTTGGTCGAGCGGGGTAGCTTGCTCTCGCACTCCGCGATTGTCGCCCGTGAGATGGGCATCCCGGCGATCGTGTCGGTACCCGGTGTCACGCGCTGGCTA
>JAYUUO010000124.1:0-12604 GCA_043754515.1 Armatimonadota bacterium | reverse complement strand
CCCCGCATTCCAGACACGCCCACGTCCAGCCGAAAGCGCGACACACTTGGTTGCCCCAAACAATCCCGAGCCACAAAGCAATGTTCGCCGTGTCGCCACGCAGTTGCATCAAACGACGGAAGAATGACTTGCGATCCGCGTCCCATTTGTAGATAAAATCGCCGACCGCTTTGACGATCACATCGGCGTCATCATCGGGCTTAACGCCCAAGTTTTTTAAGCCGTTCGCCGTGCAGAAATCGAACTCTTTCTGCACGTCGCTCGCGATCGGTGTTTCTGTAAAATTGCTCACGCCGGGCTTCCTTATGCACGATTATATGCTGAATGTTTTCCTTTGAGAAAGATGGCGACGACGCCCGAAATCGTCTCCGGCTACCGCACGGCGACCTTGCGCCGGAGGGCGACGCGCTTTGCCCGTTGCACCACGGGGAGCGGCTACATTTCCTCGGCGGAAAGTTCAGTGTAGAAGCGATTCGTTGGCGGAATAAAGGCACGGACGCCCCAAAGCGTGCGTCCGCCGCCTCTGGCGCTGGCGGGCTGGCGGGGAGACGACTCCGACGAAGAGCCGATTGTTGAAGCATATCAACCCGTGGCGCGTCTAACAACGGACGATGAACCACTCCCCTTTTAACCGCCGCGATTTGCTCCACGTCGCGCTCTGTACGCTCGTTCTGACCGTCCTGCCCGCCGCGAACGGCGCGGAACCGCAAACCATACGCCAGGAAAAGGACGGCTACAGCCTGTCACTCCGAGTGCCGCCGACCCTGAAATCAGGCGAGGAGGCGATTCTCTTACTGCGCGTCGAGCGTGTCGGCGATAAGGGCGCGAGGCAGACCCTTCCCTTCGCCCGAATCGAAGCGTCGGTGAGAGCGTCCGGAATCGGAGATAGCAAGTCGCTCGCGCTGACGGCTTATCCGGGGGGCGTCTCCGGCGAGTATTCGCTGGTCGGCAAGTTTCCCGCGTTGGGCGTTTATACCGTTTCGGTCACGGTCATCCCCGCCGACAGCGACACGAACAAACCGGTTGTGATGGAGTTCACCCCGGTAAATGTTCAGGTTGAGGGGGGTAAGAATAAGGAGCGGTCGGCGGAGTTCTCGCTGAAGATAGACGCGACCCCGTCGCAACCACTCCCCGGAGAACTGGTGAGCCTGCGGATATGGGTCAGCGACGTTGCCAAAAAACGGGTCACGGATTTCGAGCCGGTCTACGACTCGCCGATGCATTTTTATATCGTGCGTGAGGACAACAGCGACCTACGCCATGTGAAGCCGGTTCCGGTGTCCGCCGCGCCGGGTTCCAAGGATGACGGGTATTTTACGTTGGAACACACCTTCCCGAGTGGCGGCGTCTGGCGGCTGTTCGCTGAAGTCGCTCCTAAAGATGCCGGGATTCAGGTGATGTCCGCGCGGCTCACGATTCCGGGCGCGAGGGCACTGCCGGAGCCGATGATGGCGCAGATCTCCCCGCTAGTGCGACAAGGGGGCATCACCCTGCGGTTCACGCGCCCGACCCGGCTACTGGCGCGGGAGACCGATTCGCTCACGCTGGAACTTGAGGACGGGCAAGGGAACGCGATCAACGATTTGCAGATAAATGACGCCGCCCTCGCGCACCTCTACTTCGCCGAGCGCGACGGCAAAACGTTCGTCCACGCCGTGCCGGACACGCGCGACCCGCGTAACGGGCGGTCGGGTTCGACCACGCTCTCATTCCCGGTACGGTTCCCCAAGGCGGGCATCTACCGCGCCTGGCTGGCGGTCACCCGCGCCGCCCAGCCGATCCTCGTCACGTTTGTCACGCGCGTCTACGACAAGTAGCGCGTCCGCACGCGGCGCGTGCGGTATAACTATCACTAATGAACGATTCATCTACAGGGATAATACGCGTCGCGGTCGCGGGCGCGACGGGGAAGATGGGCATCGAAACGGTACGCGCCGTCACCGACGCGCCGGACATGGCCGTCGTAACGCGGATCGCGCGCGGCGATGACGTGGCCGCGCTTATCGGTGAATCCCGCCCGGACGTGATGGTCGAGTTCTCGGTCGGGGCGGGCGTGATGGGGAACGTCCGCGCCGCACTCGCCGCCCGCGTCATCCCGCTAATAGGGGCGACGGGCTTGTCGGATGCCAACCGCGCCGAGATCGCCGCGCTGTGCGAGGCGCACGACACCGCCGCTCTTATCGCGCCTAACTTCGCCCTCGGCGCGGTGCTCCTGATGCGGTTCGCCGCCGAAGCCGCGCGGTACCTGCCCGATGTCGAGATTATCGAGATGCACCACGGTAGTAAGCTGGACGCGCCGTCGGGGACGGCGACGCGAACCGCCGAGATGATCGCCAGGGCGCGCGATGAGTCCGGGATGCGCCCGGAGGCGACGCCGACGGGCGCGCTCGAAACGGTGCCGGGGGCGCGGGGCGGGAGGTTGCTGGGGATCCCGATTCATTCGGTACGGTTGCCGGGGTATGTGGCTTCCCAGGAGGTGATTTTCGGGGCGGCGGGACAACGGTTGTCTCTGCGCCATGACAGCACCGACCGGTCCTCTTTCATGCCTGGCGTCCTGCTCGCCATCCGCGCGGCGCGTTCGCTGTCTGGCCTAGTGACCGGGCTGGAAAACCTCTTATGATGGGGGAGCGGGCGGCGGGCGGCGGGGTCTTTACTCCTCTCTCTCGCGTGATGACTCCGGTGCTCGGCTCGCGCCGCATCGCCGCGCGAATATTCGGCGGGTATATGATTCTCTTCCTGTTCTTCATGGTCGCCGGGTTTCTCGTGCCTTACCTGATCGCCTCCGTGCTGGATCAGGCGGTTAAAGATTACACGACGACTGTCGGCTTCGTGGACAATTCGTACGCGATGCGCCGCGCCGCCGTGGACAGCGGTAACGATTTGCAAGGCTATCTCCTATATGGGGACGCGAGCTTCCGACAGCAGTTCGGGAACGTGCGGGACGACTACCGGAATCAGTTCCGCAAGGTGGAGGAGTTCGCCGCTGGCCAGCAGAACAGTTCGCTTGATGGGCAGATGAAACTCGCCGACTCCGCATACCGTCGTTGGTACACCCGGTTCGCGACGCCGGAGTTCGCCGCAGCGGATCGCGCCCTACTGCCGCATAATATCGCCGTCAGTCGCGCGGCGGCGAGCCGCTCCGCGAAGGCGTTCGACGGCGTACAGACCGCCATGGACAGGCTGGTTGACTTCGCGGAGAGGTATCGGCAACAACAGTTGCGGCGTGCGCAACTGAGCGAGCGGTGGCGCGTCGGGTTTACCATCGGCACTCCGATCGTGGCGATGCTAATAGCGGTCGGTCTCGCCCGCTTCTTTACCGTGGGCATCACGAAGCCAATTGAGGAATTGCGGCTTGCTGCTGAGGAGGTCGAGCGCGGCGACATGACGCGCCTTCTGCTGGATCAGTACCCGCACGACGACGACGAGATCGGCGATCTCGCGCACGCGCTTTCGCGGATGGCGCGCACCATCGGCGAGCGCGAGGCGATCTTACGGGCGCAGAACGAAGCACTGGCCGCGATAGGTCGGCGCATCGAAGCGGTGCTGAACGCGACCAATGACGGAATCGTGCTCCTCGACCGGGCGGAAGGCTTTTCTTTGATGAATGAGCGGTTCGCCTCTCTGTTCGGCGTAGATGCGGGCGTGATGCGTGACCAGACCTTCACGGATGCCGCCCCCCTTTTTTTAGACCGGTTCAAAAACAAGGCGGCCGCGACCGCGCGGTTTCGGGAGTGGATCGCGGACTGGGAGGCGGTCGCTGATGAGACAATGGAGACCCGCGAACCGTCGCCGCGCACGCTCCGCGTTTACACGGCACCGGTGCGCGGGGAGTTGGGTTCGGCGACCGAGACCAACCCCGATGCCGGGATCATGGGGCGCATCTTCGTTTTCCGTGACGTCACGCGCGAAACTATCGTGGACCGGATGAAGACCGAGTTCGTGTCTACTGTCTCGCACGAACTTCGGACCCCGCTTACCGCGATCAAGGGATACGTTGACCTGATGATGGGCGGCAAGACGGGCGATTTGACCCCAGTGCAGAGTGAGTTTTTGGGCATGGTTCAGGCGAGTACGCGGCGGCTGACCGACCTCATCAATGACATGCTCGACATCTCGCGCATCGAGTCGGGTCGCATGTCGCTCCGCCAGGAGACGATAGAGTATCTGCCGGTGGTCCACGAGGCGATGCGAATGATGCATAACCAGGCCGAAGCCCGTGGCGTCTCCTTGCGCCTGGATATGCGCTCGGAACTCACCCCGGCCCCCACCGTTCGTGGCGACCGCGACCGGATCACGCAGGTGCTCGTCAACCTGTTGTCGAACGCGATCAAATACAGCCCTTCTGGGGGCGACGTTTCCGTGCGCGTGGAGCAGGAGAATGGCGTGATGACCACCTGCGTCGCGGATACGGGTATCGGCATCAACGCTGAGGATCAGGACCGCCTGTTCCAGAAGTTCTTCCGCGCCGATAACAGCACGACCCGCGATGTCGGCGGCACGGGCCTCGGACTCGCTATTACCAGAGCAATTTTGGAGCGTATGCACGGCACGATACGGGTAGAGAGCGAGCCAGGGAGCGGGAGCCAGTTCTATTTCACGCTACCGGTGGCTCAGAGGGGGGATGACGCAGTCACGCCAGCGCGAGTGATAGCGTCGTGGGAGGCGTCCGCGACCCCGCCCGCCGCGAATGCCGACGCGCGGGCGTTGGTTCTGATCGTGGACGAAGAGCAGACCAGTCTACACAGAATGACCGGTCTTTTCCGCAGTCTCGGGTACGTGACTAGTAGCGCGATGAACTTCGCGGAAGCGACGCGACGCGCACGCGATCTGCGCCCTGACGCCGTGATTGTTAACCTGGCCGCCTCCCGGATGAACGCCCTGAGTTTATTGCATACGCTTCGGGCCGAGGACAAAACGCATGCGCTCCGAATCTTCGTTTGTGCTCTGGCTGTTTCGGGGGGCGAGGTGTTATCGCAAGCGAGCGTCGTCATTGCTAACCGGAATGCCCTGCCCCTTGAGGAGGCGATCACTCTGGACTGCGAGGACACGCCCGAATCGCTGGGCGACAGGTTACGCGAAAAGCGTACCGAATCGGATGACGCGGCCGCCATACAGATAGACCTCGCCGACTTCGCGCGGGACACCCCCGACGTCGAACGGTTGGCAATCGCCTTGCAACAGCTGACGATTTCTGGTACACCGATTGTTCTATATATACGTGATTCCAACCAGGGGGTGAGCGCGGACACCACTCTGGTGTCTCTTGCCTCGCCCGAAATGCCGAGCGTCGCTCTGGAGAATATGGCGGAAGTTGTTGGCGGTCTCTTGCGGGCGGGTCTTCCCGCGCGTCCCGCTCAGGATAATTGATGAAAAAGTATCATGTTGCCATCGCGGGCGCGACCGGTGCCGTCGGTGCCGAGTTTCTGCGCCTTCTCGCCGAGCGCGATTTCCCACTGGGATCTCTCAGACTGCTCGCGTCCGAGCGTTCGGTGGGGAAGACAATCCGGTTCCGGGGCGAGGATCTTCGCGTCGAGGAGTTGACCGCCGGTTCGTTCGTCGGCATGGATATCGCGTTCTTCAGCGCGGGCGGCGGGCGGAGCCAGGAGTTCGCGCACGCGGCGGCGGGGGCGGGCGCGGTAGTGATTGACAACTCGTCTGCCTTCCGGATGGACCCCGGCGTCCCGCTCGTGGTTCCGGAAGTCAACCCGGAAGATGCGCTCGCGCACCGGGGCATCATCGCCAACCCAAACTGCTCCACGATCATCCTGTTGATGGCCCTTACGCCGCTCCACCGGCTCTCCCCGGTACGCCGCGTCGTTGTCTCGACGTACCAGGCGGCGTCGGGTGCGGGCGCGGCCGCAATGCGCGAGTTAGAGGAGCAGTCCCGCGCCGTTCTCGCCGGAGAGCCGGTAGCAAAAGCCGTGTTTCCCCACCAGATAGCCTTCAACCTGTTCTCACATAACACGCCGATCAATGAGACCGGTTATAACGAGGAGGAGTTGAAAATGGTCAACGAGACGCGCAAGATACTGCACGAACCTGACCTGTTGATCTCGGCTACCTGTATTCGCGTCCCAATCCCCCGTGCGCACAGCGAGAGTGTCAACATCGAGTTTACGGGGGAGCGTCCGTCGGTGGAAGCCGCCCGAGACGCCCTCGCGGCTTTCCCCGGCGTGCGCGTCGTGGACGACCGCGCGGCGGACACATTCCCGATGCCCATTGAGGCCAGCGGCAAGGACGAGGTTTTAGTCGGGCGCATCCGCGAGGACCTGTCGCACCCGAAGGCACTCGATCTATTCGTCACGGGCGACCAAATACTCAAGGGGGCGGCACTGAATGGATATCAGATCGCGGAACTTTTGATCCGGCGCGGCGCGATATAAAGTTCGCGGGGCGGGGTGTCTCGATACCCCGCCCCGCGAACTTTATCCGGCAACACTGCTCGTGCCAGTGCCCTGAGCCGCATACGCTCCTCCTACTTCGGCTCGCGCCATACGCGTCCTTCGCCGAGGAATGATTCCGCCCGCTCCGGTCCCCACGTGTTCGGGAAGTACGGCTGAACGTCGCGCCCCTGCTCGCGCCACGCCTCCAGGATCGGTGTCAACAGTGCCCATGACGCCTGCACCTCGTCGCCGCGCGTGAAGAGGCTTGCGTCGCCGCGGATGGCATCGAGCAGTAGTCGCTCGTAGGCGTCGGTGATCGCCGCCTTAGGAAACGCCTCGCGGTACGAGAAGGACAGATCTACCGGCGCGAGGTTCATCGCCGGTCCTGGTTCCTTGGCACCGATGACAAGGTGGATGCCTTCGTCCGGCTGGATACGTAGCACCAACACGTTCGGGCGGACGTTGTCTCGCTTCATCTTCGCGAACAGCACCTGCGGGATGCTCTTGAACTGCACTGCGACCTCGGTCACGCGCGAGGGGAGCGACTTCCCGGCGCGCACGAAGAACGGCGTCCCCGCCCAACGCCAGTTGTCCACGTGCAGTTTGAGCGCGGCGTACGTTTCGGTGATCGAGTCGGGCTTTACCCCTTCTTCCGTCCGGTACCCGGAGTACTGCCCGCGAACCGTCATGTGCGGTACCACGTCCTTCGTGATGGGACGGATCGCACGAACCGCCTTGACCTTCTCGTCGCGGATGGCGTTCGCGTCGAGTGAAACAGGCGGCTCCATGGCGATGAGGGAAAGGATCTGCATCGCGTGGTTCTGGAGCATGTCCCGTGCGATTCCGGACGAGTCAAAGTAGTTGCCCCGCCCCTCGACCCCGATAGTTTCGGCGACGGTAATTTGCACATGGTCAATATATTTGTGGTTCCATAGCGGCTCAAACAACTCGTTTGCGAAGCGGAAAACCAGTATGTTCTGAACCGTCTCTTTGCCCAGATAGTGATCAATGCGATACGTCTGGTCTTCGCCGAAGTACGAGATGAGCGTGTCGTTGAGTCTTCGTGACGTATCCAAATCGTAGCCGAACGGCTTCTCGATGATGACGCGGACCCACGCGCCGCATCCAGGCGTGGTCTTGCTCAACTTCGCCTTCCCCAGGTGCTCGATCACGGTCTCGTACTGCTCCGGCGGTATCGCGAGGTAGAACAGGCGGTTGCAGGGGGCTTTGCGCTCCGCGTCTATTTCGGTCAGTCGCTCCGTCAGCGCGGCGTAGCCCTCCGGCTTGTCGAACTCCCCCTTCTGGTAGAAGATGCGCGCCGCGAACGCATCCCACTCCGGGCCATCGCTCGGCATCTTGGGCGCGAACTCTTTAATGGCGGCTCGCATATCCTCGCGGAAGGCGGCGTCATCCTTATCCCGGCGGGCATACGCCAGGATCACGAACGAATCCGGGAGCCATTTATCACGGTGCAGGGCGTAGAGCGCGGAGGCTAATTTACGTTTCGCGAGGTCGCCGGTCGCGCCGAATAGCACGAAGACGCAGGGGGCAAGTTCACTCATAAGCTCAGGGTTCCTTAGGACAATACTAACTAATCGCGATCAGGGGACGACGATCGGCGGCTTAATTACCGACTCACCA
The DNA here is from genome assembly GCA_043754515.1 of Armatimonadota bacterium. GTDB lineage: Bacteria > Armatimonadota > Armatimonadia > Armatimonadales > Armatimonadaceae > JACMIU01. The sequence goes on along the minus strand of JAYUUO010000124.1, from coordinate 4,580 downwards.
GCGCATCCCGGTGCCAGTTCGATCACGGTCGCGCGCGCGAACAACATTGCTAGAGGCAGATCCACCTGCCACTGTAGCCAGGCCTATGTTACCCGCCGCGCATCGGAAACAGGCCTGACAAGGAAAACCAATATCCCACCTTTCCTGAATATTTTTGCAGGATTGGTAACACCACCAGGAAGTTGTGGTATTATTAAGCTGGTTGTAGGTGATAGGCATTCGCCTGATTGACATTCGCAGTAGAAAGCACCCGTCCCATGATTTTTTGGCCTTCGCGGCGTCTTGTCCGCGCATCATCGCTTTCGCATCGGAACCATCCTGCGCTTCGTTTCCCCTTCGCCATCGGCATTGTCGTGTCAACCACGCTGTTGCTCGCGGCCGCTTCCGCCCGGGCACAGGAGAAGGCGGAGGGCACTCCCGGAACGGTTATCTCGACTGGTAGCCAGCCCTTTACTGATACGTTCGCTCAGATAGTCAAGCGCGACGCGCCGAACCAGAAGTTACTACGCGCCGGGAAAAGGTTGCCGTTTGAGCAACGCGTCATAGACAACGTTTTTGGCGATGATCTCGAAAAGGCCATGGGGTCAAAATTACTCCCTGGTAAGGACGAGACGCCTGTCATCTTTCCACTCGTGCCGTTCATCGGTGGCATAGATAAGGCAGGGCATTTTATATCCCAACCCGGCAAGACGGTCGGTACGCAGGATACGAGCCGCAACCAACTCATGGTCAACAGCGGCACTTCCAACGCCCCGCAAGGTATAGGGGCTGTTGGTATTGACGGGCTGAGACTCAACACCACTGCCGGATACATCCCGCCGGACACGCAAGGCGCGGTCGGTCCGAACCATGCGATGATATTCGTGAACGCCAGCTTGGCGATATACAACAAGTCCAACGGTGCCTACGTCGCGAACAGCCAGGTGACGCTCGATTCCTTCTTTAATGTTGTTGTCGCTAGCACCACATACCCGCGGGGTGGTTCTTATGATCCCCGTGTCCTTTATGACCGCCGGAGTGCGCGGTGGTACGCCACGGATATGGAACTCAACGGCCAAACCAACAACAACGTCATCCTGGCGGTTTCGCGTACCTCCGACCCGACCGGGGCCTGGGACAAGTATGTGATACCTATCGGCGCGGTCGGTAACTTCACAGACTATTCCTCACTAGGGGTGGACGACAACGGAGTTTATATCGGGGCTACCTTGTTCCCTTCTTCGGGTTCGTCTGCGTCTCTTGTCGCCACACCGAAGGCATCCCTCATTGCCGCATCGCCGTCTTTAGGCACTGTCTATTCATCTACCGGCATTACGGATGCCTACGGTACTCCGCAACCGGCCCTTAATCTGGACGGCTCGGCGAACGGACGCGCATGGTTTGTTTACTCCTCCAAAAATACGTACTCGAACCTCCGCTATCGCACCGTGACGTGGAGCGGCGGGGCCGCGTCCTTCTCCGGCACAACCACACTGACGACTCCGGCGTTCGCGAAGCCCGTAAATGCGCTTGCAAATGGCACCAGTGCTAGCCTCCCAATTAATGTCGGCGACATGAGGGTTATGATGGCCGTTGTACGGAGCAATCAACTGTGGGCTTCGCGAAACGTCGGCGTCAACTCGTCCGGCGGCAGTGCCAGCGCGGATCGAACTGGTTGCGAATGGCTGAACCTGGACATCACCAACGCTACCGCGACTCTTGTTCAATCGGGGCGCGTGTTCGACACGGCCACGTCGGACCCTCGCTTTTATTACTACCCTAGCGTGAGCGTCTCCGGCCAGGGACATGTCGCTCTCGGCTTCTCGGGATCCAAGAACGCCGAGTTCGTCGGTGTATACACATCTGGGCGGCTCGCGACGGACGCGCCGGGGACGTTACAGGCGATCCAGCTAGTCAAGGCCGGAGCCGGTTCTTATACTCTGGACTACAATAGTGGCAGGGACCGCTGGGGGGACTACAGCTACACCGCCGTTGACCCGAATGACGACCAGACTCTGTGGACCTTCCAGGAGTACGCGCAGGCAACCAACAACTGGGCGATCTGGGGTCAGCAGCTGAAAGCCCCCGCGCCGACAGCGGCCGCGATAAGCACGCCGTATGCGGGGTCCGGCCAGGTAGGGCAGAGCGGCGTTTCTTTCGTAATCAACGGGACAGGCTTTTTCGACCCTGGCGTAGGGTTCGCGAACCGACTAACAGCAACTCTTAGCGGAGCGGGTATCAGCAACGTGAAGGCGGTGTACGTCAGCCCTACAGTGGCGGGCGTGCGATGTGACATTGATACGAACGCACTCACCGGGGGACGAAGTCTCACGCTCACTAACCCGGACGGGCAATCGGTGACAGTCAATAACGCGTTGAACATCGTCGCGGCTTCGCAACAGTTAACGGTGACCCGATCATTCGCACGAGTAGGCGCGAACATCATTCTCAACTACAAGGTAACGAACCCGTCCTCCTCGTCGGCTACGGTCACTAACCTGAAGATCACGGATGCTAGCATCAAGGTAGGTGCCATAACGACTAACACGACGTCATCCATGCCACAGGTGCTCGGCACCGGAACCCTCGCGCCAGGAGCATCCGCATCCGCGACCTTGCAGTTCCCGGCTACGATCGGCTTACCAGGAGCGGCGGCGGTTCTATCAGTTGGTGGCACTTACACCGGCGGCAGTTTCGGCAGCGTGCCACGTATCACATTGCCTTAATATACACATCTGTCTCAGTCCATCGAAAATCGGTCTTAGGTGAAGTCTTCGTACAGGCCCTTGAGGGCCTGTACGGGGGTCCCCTTCCCACCAGGAGTGTCCATGCGTTTGACCCTAAGCTCTTTCGTCTCCGTCGTAACCTGTTTCGTCGCGCTGTCGCTCACGGGCCGCGCCGCTCATGCGCAGTTTGTGTTCCAAATAAGTCCGCAATCGTACAACTTAGGAACTACGGATTCAGTCAACGTGTTGGGATACATAATCAACAACACGAACGCGACGGTTTTTATCAACGAACCGACTTTCACTTTCTCTGGCGGTGCCGGCGTGGTCGTTGACAAAGCCTCTCTCTCGACGAACATCCCGTTCTCGCTCGCTCCAGGTGCCTCTTACGGCTCGGCGAATGCGCCAGCACAAATAGTCACGGTCAACTCCACGAACGCGCCTGTTCAAACAGATAGCGGGGTGATCCGACTACTCGGCGGGGCGGACAGTAGCGTGTTGGGTGATTTAGGATCGGCCGTGTTCGAGATTCACGTCATACCAGAAGCGAACACTCTGGTCGGCTATGGTTTGGGCGTTGTGACTCTTGGATTGTGCGCCGTCGCGCGTGTAAGGCGGGGACGCATGACCACCGCGTGATATTCAACCGCTAACCTTACGTCGCCTCGGGAATGAACATTAAACAGCGACGAAACAGTCCGTTCATCGAACTGCCATCTACCGAGGCGGCACGCGAGCAAGCGATCCCGCGCGTCTGATAGCAAGGCGGGCGAAGCGCACCCTGACCCCCAGGGGATCTACGTTCACGGTCCGTCGCACCTATTCGCCCCAACAAAAAGGAATTGCGCCGTCGCGTAGCGAACCTAAGGCACCGCGCATACGTCACCCGGACTACCGGCGCGTGTGCGCGAACCTCTTTCATACGAGTTGGAGAAAATATATAATGGCAGTACATAACGTTACCCTCATACGTGGCGATGGCACCGGTCCCGAACTAGTAGAGGCAACCCGCCGCGTGCTCGAAGCCGCCGTCGAGAAATATGGCTCGTCCTTCAACTGGGACGTGGTCGAGGCGGGCGTGGACATTATGGAGACCGCCGGGACTCCGCTTCCGGCCAACGTGCTGGAATCCGTCCGCAAGAACAAAGTCGCCCTGAAAGGCCCGATCACCACGCCGATCGGCACCGGCTTCCGCTCGGTGAACGTCGCGCTCCGCAAGGAACTCGACCTATACGCCTGCATACGCCCCTGCAAATCGTACAAGGGTGTCCGCTCGCGCTACGAGAACATTGACATCACCATCGTGCGCGAGAACACCGAGGACCTGTACGCGGGCGTCGAGTATGACGTCAACTCGCCCGAAGCGAAACAGATCATCGCCATGCAGCCCGGCAAGATACGCGACGACGCGGCGATCTCCATCAAGCCGATCTCGATAACCGGCACGCGGCGCATCGTGAAATCGGCGTTCGAGTACGCGAAGGAGAACGGCCGCAAAAAAGTAACCGCCGTCTGCAAGGCGAACATCATGAAGTTTACGGACGGTTTGTTCTACCGCGTCGCCCGCGAGGTCGCCGAAGAGTATAAGTCGGACGGCATCGAGTACGACGAATGGCTGGTAGACGCGATGTGTATGCAACTCGTCCAGAAGCCGGAGAACTACGACGTGCTCGTCATGCCGAACCTGTACGGGGATATCCTCTCCGACCTGTGCGCGGGGCTTGTCGGGGGGTTAGGCGTTGCCCCCGGCGCGAACCTTGGCGACACAATGGCACTTTTCGAGGCGACACACGGATCGGCTCCGAAGTACAAGAATCAGAACAAGGTTAACCCCGCCGCAATGATCTTGTCCGGTCTGCTGATGCTGAAGTACCT
>JAYUUO010000123.1:0-12658 GCA_043754515.1 Armatimonadota bacterium | reverse complement strand
CAGTCAAGGCTCAACCATTCGATAAACTCTAAGCCGCTCTCGCTCGCGGTGATCGGCTGGAATGGTACGGCATTACCGCGTGATATCTCGGCGTCCATGTCGTTGCCTGTCTCTTCACTCCGCGTCAAAAGCAGTGTTCGGGCGGCTACGGTTAATGCACGCTTAGCATTGTATTCGTCGATTTTACTTTCAAGCCTGTCGCTGGCGAAGTGCGTGAGCGTGACTTCGTAGCCTCCCTCGTTCGGTAGTTCAGAGAGCGTGAACTCCACGACATCGTTGAGTACGACGTCGTCTAAAATCTCCTTTAAATCGCGCAACTCGATCTCAACGCCGGTTAGATTGTTATCCTTGATGAACGCTTCGACACCGGCGCGATCGTAGACATCTATGTCGTAGACGATCACCTTTTGTATGTCTTTTTCAGCTAGCGAAGGTAACCCTTCGCCGATGACGCGGTTGATCATCGGCACGTCCAACACCTTAGTTTGATGATCGAGCAGGTTGGGCAGGTAAACTGGGATCGTGCCCCGCTTGCTATCGGCGATAGCCCCCTCCCAGAAAGCGTCCAAGCCATCTTCGTTTTTGAGACCGATGATCAACTCCTTGAGTTTGTCCATCGTTTGTTGCGGGTTGCGAAATAGCGAAACGCCATCCTGAATATCGCGCACGGTGAAAGACGCGCCCGCCGCTTGTAACCGGTCGCGGGCAGTCTGGATGCTGTTCGTGCCGACATCTACGTGAACGAAGCGGCGTCCGAGGTCGTGCGCTACCTTCGCGGTAACGCCGCTTCCGCCGAAAAAGTCGGCGACGATCATTGGCGAACCATCCGCACGGACGGTGTTCGACGATGCTTTGATGATGCGCTCTAGTAGGGCTTCTGGCTTCTGGGTCGCGTATTCGGTGCGTTCGTTCGCAGCCTTATTTACAAGAGGAATATCCCACCAATCTTTAGGCAACATTCCGCTACCTAAATACTGCCTGTACGTCAATCCGGGATAAGTTAACTCATCCTTTGGAAGTAAGCCATCCGCTCGTTGCACAGGGCTACCTTGAATATTTCTCCCTCTGATTTGATAGTGGTCACCAACTTCCGTATCCCAATACTTAAACTTTTTCGTTGATTCATCGGAGTATTCGTCTCTCACTGCATTACAATCAAAGTAATAATCACGCGACCTCGTATAGAAGTAAATATTATCGTGCTTTCTGTTCCAATTTGTTTTTGAAATACCCCGTTCAGAATAACACCAAATTACTTCGTTCTCGAAATTCTCCTCTCCAAAAACTTCGTCCATCAACACTTTCACGTAGTGCCCGATGGCATGATTTAGATGCACGTAAATGCTAGCCGTCTCGCTCATCACCATTTTAATAGCGGTCAGGTTTTCAAACATCCAGTTCAGGTAGTCTTCCTTATTCCAAATGTCGCCGTACATTTTCTCCTCGAACATCCGCAGTTCGTCGATTTCGAGTTCCTGTTCGGCTTGGAGCAGTGCCATTGCCTTTTCGGGGTTGCGCCGTATGTACACTTTTTTCGCGTAGTCCGCCCCAGACGCGAACGGCGGGTCAATATACACCAGATCAAGCAAAATACCAGCGTTTTTGAGGTACGCGCAGGCCGACAAACACTCGCCGCGTATCAGGAGGTTTTGCGCCGCGCTCGCCGCGCCGCTCCCGACGACTTCCTCGGCGACTGTCTCGTACAAGGGCAAGCCGCGCCGCACATCCTTATACACGTCATTATTGCCGCGAAAACGGAGCACACGCCGGGTGCGCGTGATGTTGTCAAGGATAGCCTGCCCACGCACGGTGTCGGGAATATAAGGTATGTAGGTAACTGCCATAATATTATAACTTGCTGATCTGTCGTTAGCCTAATATGGTGAGCATCTCCAGCATCGCCATCCCGCTACTGTTCTTCTATGAAAAATGCCGCCGCCGCGTCGCGCAGTTTACGCAGGTTTTCCGTCATCGGGTCGGCGTCCGTCAGATACAGGTACGAGAACCGCTCGTATCCGAACGCCTCGTTGTTCATCGGAACGAACCGCGTTTGCATGAACGCTTTGCGGGCGAGAAACTCGGGTTGCGAGGCGTATCCCCTGCCTTTGATCTCAACGATAAGTGCGCGGTGAATAGCACCGTCCGCCCCCCGCTTGATGAGCAGAAAGTCAGGCGTGTACCAGCCGATACGGGTAAATCCGTGTGCCGCAGGCGCGAAGCATTCGACGCGAAACTCGGTCAAGTCGCCTTCGCCATTAAAATACAATTCTAGGTCATCCAGTTCTGACAGAGCCAGCGCCATCCGCAAGAAATCGGCTTCAGGATCACTGTCGAACTTATACGGTAAGTAGTGGAAGGAGCGATCTTTCTGCGAAACTGTTGCGCTCACGGAAGATGGTGACGCGTTTAATAGGTGTGCGAGTCCTTGCGCGGCTAAGAGTTCACGTGCCTGAACTAGTTGCGCTTCTTGTGCCGCGAGGTACTGTGATGTCGTCTGGTTCAGGGCATCGGCTTGTGTGATAATGTCGGTGTCCACTTCGCTGGGATATAAACGCGGTGTCGCAGACGCGATAGGGTGCAATTTCTCGGCGATTAGAAGGCGCGCTGTTTGCGGCACGATGTCGCACGTTGTAGTTAAAGTCCGCGCCGCATGAAACGCGAGCCGGATTCGGGCGGCAATAGCCTCAATGTCGTACAAGGCGTTAAACCGGCTCACACCGTCTGCATCAGCGTAAGTGATAGCATCGAACACCCGGCGCAGTTCGGGAGCAAGTTGCCGTAATGCCGTAAGCGACACCGCGCCAAATGACGATTTGCCGATGCATAAAAGCCATTGGTCGAAGTGCGCGACCGCGCCTCGGTCGTTATGCAGAATCCGTAGCACGTCAGCGTCCGTCGCGCCGAGCGTTCCGGTCGTGATAACGGCGTTGCGGCGGAAGGGCACAACATCTAGCGCGGCAACGGTTGTGCCACTGTCAGCGTGTAGAAGCGCACCTGTAACCGGTAAAAATCCATCGGCGGCAATTTCAGTACATCGGCACGGGACAGGCGCGGGCGCATCGGCACACCAGTGTCACCGCCCTTAAGTCCGTTAATCTCCGCGATACTGGTTTGTTGCTCCTCCTTGAGTTGCTTATCTAGTATCTTGGCGTTGTCGGCATTGAGCCAGATACCCGCCGTCTCGTCCGTGCCGCCATCCATATAGCGCAAGCACCGACAGGCAGTTTGGAGCACCATGTTGGGGGGACTATCCCCCTTCTGCGACAAAATAACGCCGGTCAGACTCCGGCAGTCCCAACCTTCTTTGCCGATTTGCACCAGTAGCACAATGCGTTTGCGAGACACGGCGGTATCAAGAGCGCGGAACTCGGCTTCAGCGGTCAGCGCGATTCAGTGTCTCGTGTTACCCCGGTGATACTTCAAAACCGCGTCGGGCAAGATCCCCATTGCGAGGAGCAAGGGGTAGACGCTCTCCTCCAACCGTTCGATAGAGCCACAATAGATAGCCAGCTTTGCGGTCTGCCCTCCGGCATAGAACTTGTCGCCGTATTGCGCACGAAACTCGGTTACTCCATGTCGTACAATCGCCTCGGGACTGAGTTGTGTCAAGGTACGAACCGCTGGCTTTTTTAGGAACCGTCGAATCGCAGTTGTCAGCGGGTAATAAAAAACTGTGTTCGTGATTTGCGCGAACTTAAGTAACACGCCGCCGTTACCAACCGTCACCGTTTCCGGCGATGACAGATACGGGGTTCCCGAAAAGCCGAGAACGCCGGTGACGTTCCCAGTCGCGTACCATTTGTTGACGACGTGCCGCAGTTTGATGTCGTCGGTCGTGGCATGATGCACCTCGTCAATCAGGATTTGCAGATGTGGAATCCTGCCGATGAGGTTTCGTAGTTCGTTTTCGGTGGCGTTTTTTTCGTCTTCGGTCGGCTCAAACAACCCGTAATCGCCAAGTTTATCCAGCACTACTTTCTCGGCGTTGGTGACAATAATTAGCCCCATCAGGTCAGCGAACGGTTGATGGCGGGCCACTTTTTGTGCGTTCGGGTTGCGGGCTTTGTTACTTTTCACGCTAGACTTCGGCTGATCTAAAAGTTCAAACTTCACGAGGGCACGGATAGTACTCGCCGCTGGCTCCGGCAGAACGGTGCGAGGGTCGAAGTTCTCAATCGTTTTCAAACTCGGCATGATTGACGATTTGAGGCCGGACGGTGCAAGCAACACAAAGTTATGCGCGAACGCGGGGTTATCCGGCTCGTTTTGAGCGAAGTACAAGTCGAGGTAAATAAACGCCGCCATCAGAAACGTCTTCCCGGCTCCCATGGGCAAACTAAACAGGTAATCGGGGTACGAGACGCCGTAGAACAGTTGTCGTACCACAGTGTCACAGGACACCCCCGCGCCGGAGTCACGCAGATAGGTCTCAAGTTCTGGGAGCAGAGAGCGGGTCTGCGCCGGGCCGGTCTTTAGACGCGAGAACTGAAACAATGATAATGCGGCGCGGTCGGACCCGAATCGGGCGCGGGCTTCCTCGCTGATGTTCAAACGGCCTAAATCCTCCGGGGGGAACCATGCGCCCCCGCAAAGCAGTTCGGCAAGAGGCCGGTTGCCGCCAATGATTTTCAGATACAAGTAGGTTTTTATCGCTTCTACTTGTGCGTCACGGAAAAACCCGACGCTTTGGATATGCGCCACAACCGCCCGTGCGGTACAACCAGGTTGCTCAAACTATGCCCGCACTTGCGCGGCGATTAGGTCACTTATCACAGACACTTAATTCTACGCGGGAGCGAAACTCCTTTGAGGTTAATAATCATGTTCGATACGGCTTACCAGGCTTTATGGTGCCTAAGTGAACCGCACACGCCACATTAACACCGAATCATTCCGACGGTGTTCTGCGGCGAACATAGGTTATACTACGGCTTAGATTGTCAGTGACCACTGCCTAAAGGCGGGTGGCTTGTCCTTCAATCTTTGCGGTCAGGTGGCCGCAACAGAGGACATTAGGGCGACTGACTCGGTATTTTGCGGAGCAAAAACATGTGCGTCCCGTGCCTCCCGTCCTAAGCGGGCTATATTGCGCGAGGCGTTATAATCCGCGTTGGCCTGGAAGCCACAAGAAAGACAGAGGAAATGCGATTGAGACCTGCGGTTGGCTTTATTACAAAACAGACACTTAGAGCAGGTACGGCTGGTGTTGCGGGGGGACACCCCGATTACTTCAATGCCGACTTGCCTCGCCTTGTAGGTGATGTACTGTCGCAACTGGTAGAAACTCCAGTTGCCCAAAAGCCAGCGCATGTTCCGCCCCAGATGAACCGTCCACTCACGAATACCCGTCAAGAATTCGAGAGCGATTGCCTTCAAGGAATCGTATGCCGTCTGTACTATCTGTTTAGAAATTACATGATTGGTGTCACGAACAAAGCGCGACTGCTTCCGGGCGATCTCGCGGAGCCGCTTCTTCGCGCTGTTCGTGCCGCGTCTTTGCAGGTTCCGTCGGTGCTCTCTGAGCCTGCGGCGGACCGACTTGATCTGCTCACCCGAATAGGAATTGCCCTCGCTATCGGAAGCGACTTCGACTATACCGAGGTCAACCCCGAGCACCCCGCCCGACATGTCGGCGCGAGGTGGTTCGGGCTTCTTGATGGTGATAGCGAGGTAATACGAACCGTCGCGGTAAAGCAGGTCGGCTTCGCCCATATCTGCCCCTTCGAGTTCGGCCCGTTGTTTGCCGCCGTGCCGCATCACGAAGTCTTTGCGCCCCCGCGTGGTGGTGAGCGAGACGCTGGACAGGTTCTTGAGTCTGTAGCACCGCGCGTCGAAAACGACCGCCGAGCGTTCGCCGAAAATGCGCCGAACCGACTGGTCTTTCTTGTACGCGTCGGCGACGACGCCGATGGCGCGGACAGTGAGTTGGGAGGGCAAACCGAACAGTCTGCGGGTCTCACCGTAGCCCGCGTGATGGAGGTCGAAGACGCGGAATGTTTTAGAATCCCAGGCGACGCCCGACAGATGGTTACACGCCTTGTTGAAGCGTTCCATGGTGTCGGCGAGGGCCTGCTCTGTTTCGGTTGTAGTACGCAATTTGACAGTGATAACTTTCAGGATCGTACTCATATCAACGCAATTATACCACAGGAGGCTTATAAAAGTCCTCTTCGGAAGGAGGACGCGGCTTTTCTCCCCTGCCTAAAGGCAGGGGTTTCCCGCCGCTTTTCTTATGAAACCTGACACCATCGCAATTGACGGCCCCGCAGGCGCGGGCAAGTCCACCGTCGCGCGGCTCCTCGCCACGCGCCTCGGCTACCTCTACGTGGACAGCGGGGCGATGTACCGCGCCGTCGCTCTCAAGACGCGCGACGCGGGCGTTGACCCTGCCGACCGGGACGCGATTTCCGCGCTCGCCCGCACGACCCGCATTACATTCGCGCCCGGCGACAGCGACTACGCCGAACAGCGCGTGTTTCTGGACGGGCGCGACGTCTCCTCGGATATACGCACGCCGGAGATCGCCTCGCTGGCGTCGGTCGTGTCCGCCGTTCCGGGGGTGCGCTCCGCGCTGGTCGCCGAACAGCAGTCGCTCGGCACGCACGGCGGCGTGGTGATGGAGGGGCGCGACATCGGCACCGTGGTCTTCCCGCACGCCGAACTCAAAGTGTTCCTGACCGCGTCCGCCGATGAGCGGGCGGCGCGGCGGCACCGCGACATCCTCGCGCGCGGCGTGGACACCACCGTGGAAGCGGTTCGCGCCGATCAGGACGTCCGCGACGCGCGAGACGCCGGCCGGGAAGTGTCGCCCCTCACGGTCGCGCCGGACGCGGTGGAGATAGTCTCGGACGGACGGACGCCCGAGGAGATCGTCGGCGAGATACTAAGTTATCTTGATGCGCTGGAAAGACGCACGGCGTAGCGTGGCGGATCGCACCCCCGATACCTACTGGTTCCTCGAAGGCGCGACGCTCCTGATTCTGAACGCGATGGGCGGTCTGTTCGTGCAGGGCGAAGAGAATATCCCGGCGACGGGCGCGGTGCTGATGGTCTCGAACCACACGTCGTACCTCGACCCGGTGGCTATCGGCGACACGTCCACGCGCCGCGTCTGCTTCATGGCGAAGGCCGAACTGTTCGCGAACGCGGTGCTAGGGTTTCTATTGCGCGGCGTGGACTCGTACCCGGTCAAGCGCGGCGAGGCGGACCGGTCGGCGTTCAAGCGGACGTTCGAGTTGCTGGACGAGGGGCGGGTCGTCTGTATCTTCCCCGAAGGCTCGCGCCAGGACGACGGTGTACTCGGCGCGGCGGAACCGGGCGCGGCATTGTTCGCGATTAAATCCGGTTGCCCCGTGGTGCCGGTTTATGTAACGGGCACGAATTCGGTGCTCACCCGGAGCGGCAAGATCCGGCGCGGCGTGGTCACGGTCGCGTTCGGGACGCCGCTCACCATCGGGCGTGAGGTCGGGCGCGAGGCCGGGGGGCACTTAATGATGGCGGCGATAGCGGCGACGCGGGATACGTTCGCGGGCGAGCCATCGCGCCGGATATTCCCGCACTGGATTCGGAAGCCGCGCGAGGGTAGCCGGGTGGGTCGCTAGCCGTTCCTGAGTGAGGAAAGGAGTTGTAAGGTTACGCCGTAGTGCCGCCAAAATTAGTCCGTCCCGCCCGCGAGCGTGTATCCGACGTTCGGCGCGTTTCTCGACTGCGTAACTCCTGAGAAGAGCGGGAACTCCTCGTCGGTCGGTGTAGCGCGGCGACTCTGGCCGCCCCTATTATATTGTTCAATCTTTCGCGCTTTCGGCGTCGCTATGTTAAGGAAGAACCGCATGGTGTGCCGCGCTCGTACAAAACGCTGGTTTCCGCTCCTCATGCTTCTTGTGCTTGGCGCGGCGTCTGACTACGACTTCTACGGGTGGACGCTGACCGCGACCACGCCGCGCGGCAACACGACCATCCACACTTACGAGGCGCAGGCATCACAGAACGTCGCCTTCCCGCGTCTCATCTCCGTGGGAGTGCCGGGCGTCGGCGTCACCGCGCTGAACTACGCCGACACGAACCCCCTTGACGTGGCGAGTGTCACGTATCCCTCACCGGTGGGCCTTGGCACTCAGACCGCTTCCTATACCTACGATGGTCTGGGGAATGTCACCAGCGTCACCGCGCCGAACGCTTCCGGTCAGCCCGTCACGCGCTCGTTCTCCTACGGGACGGACGGTGCCTACACCATGCCCGTATCCATCGGGCAACCGCTGACGATGCAGATAAACGGCGGGAATAATATCACGCACCTGCGCTACAATGGCGTGGGAGACCTGACCCAGTCCTGGGACGGGAGTGGGCGCGGCGCGGTGACGACGTACAATGCCGCGCACCAGCCGACCGACATCGCGCAGGTGAACTTCAACACGGTCCCTCAGCCCACTCAACCGGGTGATCCGGTGCCGCCGCGCGTCCACATTGACTACCTGTACCAGGGCGGGCCGGTGACGCACACAGCCGCCTACGATAAGACTGGCGCGCTGGTACGGGAGTACGCGCCGATACTGGGGCATGAGGGCGAAACGCTCGGCGCGAAGGCGACCGGGAACGAGTCGCAATCCTCGTACGTGATGCTGGACGCCTCCTATCGCGTGGTGACGACGTGGAACGCGAACGCGGTTCCTACCCAGTATATACACAATCAGGCTGGGTACCTGGGCGAGGTTTGGACTCCCGGTAAGGCACCGGGCACGCACGAGACCACGAAGTATTTGCAGTACGACGACGCGGGCAGAGTCCGCGCCGCGCAGAGCAACGACGGCGTGGTCACGGAGTACGTATACAACCCCATTGACGGCGCGCCGAGCGACATTATGTTCTCGGAAGCGGACGGCGTGACCTGGAACGGCACGAACAGCAAGAACAACGCCTCGTTCACGTACGACAATCTCGGGCGGCTGACGCAGAAACGGGACGGCGTGGGAACGGTCGCCGTGCAGTACACCCCGGTCGGCAGGGTGCAGTCCACGACCACGACGTACAACGGCCCGCTCTGCGGCACCGGCACCCTCGGCCCGAGCTTCACGACGGGCTACGCCTACAACCCGGACGGTAGCCGCGCCTCGCTGAACACCCCGATGGGTGTGTTCAGCTACGCCTACGACGTCATCGGGCGGTTGAGCGGGATACAGGACCCGTTCGGCCACACCGCCGTGTATAACTACCGCGCCCTCGACACCGACACCGGCGGCTTGCAATCCGTCGCGGTCGGTATGGGAAGCGGGGGCGGTTCGTCGTTCGCGCCGACCGCGACCACGGGCTACGGCCTGGACGACCTGGGGCGAGTCGGCGAGATCGTCACCGCGGCGGGCGCGAATGGGCGCGAGCTCGCCCGGTTCGGCAACATGGGGTTAAACGCGCCCATGACGTACGACGGCGCGGGCAACCGGACCGCCGTGCCGACCAGCGTAAACGGTGCCGGGCGGGTGGAGTCGTTTACTTACGACGCCAAAGACCGTCTGACTGGGCATAGCGGTGCGGCGGGCGCGTTCACGTTCGAGTACGACGCGACGGGCAATCCGACCACGTTTGAGAACATGTCGGGTCAGCAGTTCAACTACTGCGATCAGCCGGTCGCGCAGGGCTACTCCTATTCGCAAACCGGTGACCCCATCACGCACCACGGCAACACCACCGGGTTCGACTTTTTGGGCAACCTGCTCACGTTTAACCAGTCGCTGTCCTGCGGCTACGGTTTAGGCGGCATGCGGGCGTTCAAGGATGATCTCAAGGGGCATCGGACCTTCTTCTTCTACGATGGGGGGCACCCGATCTGCGAGGCGAACGAGAAGGGGCAGATCACGGCGGTGAACCTGTTCGGCGGCACGGGACTGGTCAGCCGCACGACGTTCTCGACCGCGCCCCCGGTGCCGAAATCCGTGGCAATCCGTGCGCTCGCGCCGGGTCAACTCATGCCGACGAAAATAGCTGACTCGACGATAGGCGAGGACCCTTGTGGTCCGGCAGCTCTGAGTGCCAGAAGAGTCGCCGCCGTTTCGTCCGGCAGTTCCGGACCCTCGGGTAGCCCCAGCCCGTCCGGTAGCGGCGGGCCGTCGCCCTCGCCGGGTTCGCCCTCTCCTAGCCCCTCCCCCAGCTGCGTTGGCACCACCGGCGGCTCAGGCGGCGGGACCACCGGTGTCGGCGGCACGAGCGGAAGCACCACGACGGGCGGGGGCGGCACGACGTCGGGTACTTCCGGCGGCGGCACGACCGGAGGGGATACCGGTGGTACAACCAGTGGCGACACGGGCGGGGGTGGCACGGGTGGCGGCGATATAGGTGTCGGGGGCACCACCGGCGTGGGCGGCACCACGACTACGGGCGGTACGACGTCGGGCACCACCGGCGGCACGAGCGGCGGGACTTCCGGGGGCGGCACAACGGGTGGAGGCACGACCGGCGGTGGAACGACCACCGGTGGGGGCGGTACCTCGGGAGGAACCACCACAGGTGGAGGAACCACGGACGGCACCGGGGGCGGCACCACCGGCGGGCCGTCGTCCTCCCCTTCCCCCTCGACCTCGAAGCCCCCGCCCCCGTCGCCCTCCCCGTCGTCGCCGCTCCCGTCGCCCACGGGATCGGTCACGGGGGGCGGGGGCGGCACTGGCGGTACGTTCACACTGGGTCCGGTGTCAGGGGAGACGTTCTACGTGTTCGACGAGCGGGGGAACGTGGCGGCACGCCTCGCCCCGGACGGCACGGTCAAAGACACGCACTCATACCGGGCGTACGGCACCGAGGCGACGCAACCGCCCGCGGACGGCGACCCGTTCGGCTTCGGCGGGCCAGCGGAAACGCGGCGTTTCGCGCGAGTACGGCTACTACACCGACCGCGAGACCGGCCTCGTCCTGTGCTCGCTCCGGTACTACGACCCGGGCGTGGGGCGGTGGCTGAACCGGGACCCGATCGGGACTGCGGGCGGGCAGAACGTCTATGCCTACTGCGACGGCAACCCCGTCATGCACACCGACCCGAGCGGGCTGTGCGGCGACGGAAGCGGGTGGGGCGATTACTTGTCGCAGGTCGGGGCCGTCTTCCACGGCTACGGCAAGACCCTGGACGCGATAACGGACCCGAAGGCGATAGCCGACAGCGTCGCCGCCATCGCGCAGATGGCGGGGGCGCGGGGCTTCCGGGCGGCGGGCAGACTGGTCGCGTCGGGCGTGATCCGCTCGCTCACGGCCTGGACGACCACGAGCGACCCGGAGGCGTTCGGCGCGTCGTTCGCCAACGTGCTGGTGATCGCGGCGTCGGAGGGCATGGCCGAAGGCGCGGAGGTGATTGAAGGAGCAGAATCAGTACAAAAGATCGATCCTTTCAGGATCAAGTTTGGTCAGGAAGGCGTCTCCTGGAATTTCTCGGGGAACAACGGTACTATTGCCGATCTAACTCAGTCGTTGCGGGAGGGCGGCGCGGATGTTGAGGCTATTCAAGTTCTCGAAACGGAGGGGGGAAACATGGTAACATTGGATAACCGCAGACTCTTAGCGTATCGATCTGCTGGCCGAGAAATACCTTATCGGATAGTTAGCTCGAGTGAGCCTGGCGTGGCGCAACAAATGGCGAGGAAGCTAGATTTCCCTGAGGGGATCGAGTCGCCTTACATAAGAGGTATACCCAGATGAGTGACTATGAGAAAGTCGGCACGCGCGAGGAGTTCGTGGCCTACGTACGCGACCTGTTAAACGATCTAGAAAATGGGGAGCGTTACTGGCAAAATGGTTCCCTAGAACCATTCTTAGAGGCACTAGCTCACTGGACGGAGAAGCGAATGCCTGAGTATTGGGAACGTGAGGGCAAAAATATGCCCGACAATTCAACGTGGAGAGCCCTCGCGGAACTGCTTTACGTTGGTGCCGTCTATGAATAAAAAGTTTCATTCGTTCCCGTCACAAAGGAACGGCAATTTGATCGTCTGTTGTAGGGAGTAGACGATACAGGTCGCTGGGGGCGGTGTCGGGCGAGACGTTCTATGTATTCGACGAGCGCGGGAATGTGGTCGCTCGGCTCGCCCCGATCATCCCGAAATAGCAAAGGTCGTACTCGTTCGGGTCCTTGCCCAGGCCTGTCATGCCGTAGCGAAAGTCGCACATCTTGCCCGCCTTGATCAGCGACACCAGCCGGTTCTAGCTGTCCCACGCGTTCGCCCGGTCGCCGTCCGAGAGCGTGTACAAGAAAATCGGCCGGACCGATTTGTCTGAGCCACTCGTGTCACTCGCGTACGATTGGACCGCGTCCGCG
Source organism: Armatimonadota bacterium (assembly GCA_043754515.1). GTDB lineage: Bacteria > Armatimonadota > Armatimonadia > Armatimonadales > Armatimonadaceae > JACMIU01. The sequence continues at coordinate 372 of JAYUUO010000123.1, read as the reverse complement.
CTGACCTGCCCGCGTCGCGATCCTGTTCGCGTTGTCAAACAGGTAGCTACCGATTTTGGTTCTGCCATTAATCTTTGGCGTGGTGTCGTCTACCACGTTGGATGAGCAACATAGGGTTTGATAACTACTTAGGTTCGTCGGATATTCTGGCAATACGATCCGGCGATTGTCCGTACTTGGTCCAAGAAGAGAAAAGCCATATAACGATTATGTGGCAACCAACGAGTGGAATGAAATACTTGTTGATAGGAAGTCTCCACCCGAACGCAATACTTAGTATGATGATTACCAGCCAAACGCATAGCAACATCTGTGACGTTGCTATCACTCCTTTCAGTAGTTTTATCATATAACATCCTTGATGGGGCTCCC
>JAYUUO010000122.1:0-12688 GCA_043754515.1 Armatimonadota bacterium | reverse complement strand
GCCTGTCCAGACTACTTCGTAGCCGGACGTCGGGTACCCGCTTGCGGGTGGGACGGACAGATCCGGGCATCCGAAACCGCCAACCGCGTAACTCCTATCCGCGTCGGGCATCGCCGCGTCAGTATTTGCTTTATGGGCAAAAAAGAAACCCGTTTACACCACCGCGACGCCGGGTGATAGCCGCCCCGTGGCCGACGCCGCTGGCGCTCCCGCGCATGAGTTCGACAAAGCCTGGGGCGGCGATTGACGCTTTCCGGGGCGAGTGGGACTTCCTGTCTAACTTCTTCCCCGCGCCCGTCGCGCTGGAGGGGATCACCTAACCCGACCACCGAACACGCGTTCTAGGCGATGAAGACGCGGGAAACGACGGAGCGATACGCCGTGCGCGACGCGCCCACTCTCGCGTCCGCGAAGCAGAAGGGCAAGCGGGTAGCCCTGCGCGACGACTGGGAGACGAAGCGGTTCGCCGTGATGGAGCAGGTACTCCGGGCGAAGTTCGCGGATCCCGTGCTACGGGGTAAACTGCTGGCGACCGGTGACCGCCCGCTGATCGAGGGGAACTCGTGGCGCGACACGACGTGGGGCATGGTGCGCGACGCGGGGATGGGCGGGTGGCGCGGTCGGAACGAATTGGGAAAACTGCTAATGAAATTGCGCGACGAGTTGCAGGCCGGGTCCGAGGGGAAACCGACGCACGGGGCGGAAACGACCGCCGAACCCACATCAATGACCGAAGCCGCCGCAGGTGATGCCGAACTGATCGCGCTCGCCGTCCAGATGCGCGATGCCGCCTACGCGCCCTACTCGAAGTATGCGGTCGGCGCGGCGGTTCGCGCGGGGTCAGGCACTATGTACGGCGGATGCAACGTCGAGAACGCGTCGTACGGTTTGTGTAACTGCGCCGAGCGAACGGCGGTTTTCACTGCGGTCGCGGCGGGGGAGCGCGTCATAACCGGAGTCGCGGTGGCGACAGATGACGGCGGCTCGCCGTGCGGGGCGTGCCGGCAGGTGCTGTCCGAGTTCGCGCCGCGCGACGGGTCGCTGCTCCGGGTGGTGCTGGTGGATAGGGCGGGCGCGGTGGTTCGCGAGAGCGACATCGCCGAACTGCTCCCGTTCGCGTTTTCGCTTCGTTAGGTGGGCCGAGGTGTTACGCCGCCGCGCCGCGACTGTGCGAGGGCGCGGGTTAGCGCGAGCCGTTCCAGTGCCTCGCGTCGCGTCCCGGTGGAGATGAGTCGCGGGACGATCAGAGAGCGTTGCGCGACGGCGGGCAGATCAAAAAACCAGTAGAGCGACATCAGCGGCGAGATATGGAGGCGACTGTTTTTCGTCCGTTCCGGCGCGTGGTAGTCGCCATAATGCCCGCGCACCGCCGAGACGATGGACGAGTTGATGACGCTCGGTTGCTGATGCTTCTGCGCATGGACATAATTCACGGCGTTCTCGTACGCACCGTACGCCGCCATTTCGGCGGTGAGTGCGCATCCGCCGAGGAAGCCGCCCGTCCCGGCGAGCGCGGCGATATTCTCCCAGACGCTCGCGTAGGCGATGTCATCTTCCACGCCCATCCCGAGGTACGCGAGGTAGCGGGGGAGGGAAGCGGGCAGTTGCGACACGGCGGCGAGCGAAACCACATCCTCGAACAGCGTCCCAACTTCGGATTCGTCGCCGCGCATCAGGCTGTCTACGCCGCCGTCAATAAACAATACCGCGTCCGGTTTCAGGTGATCCAGCAGTGCAAGTGCGCCATATGCCATGGGGAGAGGGGGAATCCACGCGCGGTAGGGTGCGGGCGATACGCTTGCGGTGGAGGGGGAGCGGAACAATTCATTGCCTGCTCCCCCTCCACCGCGCAACGACAAACAGCACCGCCCCTCCTCAGCAAGCGAGCAGAGTTCCCCCCCCTCTCCCAGCGCAACAGGAGAGGGGGGCTAGGGCGCGACCTCCAATCTATCCGCACAGCCCCCCCCGCCGCTGTCGGGCGATGGGACGATTTGATCCAGCCGCGTGAAGTCGGCGACGGTCTCGGCGCGACCGAGGACATACGCCGTGTCGCCGCTGACGATAGCACGGGCGCCTACCGTAATCAAACCGTCGGCGGCTAGCGTCTGCGCCGGGCTGGTATCGTCCGCATACCGCGCGTGGGCGAACAGAGTCCCGGTTAGGGCCAGGCAGATCCCAGCGAAGGGTATATATTTGGCGAGTTTGTGATGCTTAACGTTATTACCGATAATGACGTGTTCCGGCGCGAAAGGTTACGCGGGCGATCTGAGCGTCGCGCGGTCACGGCGGCAGGAACCCCGGCGTGGCGCGGCGAATAGTTAACCGCGACCGCGCGACGCTCGAATCGCCCGCGTAACCTTTCGCGCCGAACTCATCCGCACCCGCCCGACCGGAAAACGCCCAATACCCATGACCGACAGCTCGCAACCACGACACGACGTGTTCCACAACCCGCTCGCCCCCGACAGCGCGGACCCATGGATTTCGTACCACGACGGCTACTACTACTTCACCTGCACCGGTGGTCCCCGGATCGCGATCCGCCGCGCCGCTAGCCTCGTTGACCTGTACGACGCCGAGGCGATAACCGTCTGGCAGGATGATGCGGCGACGCGATGGGGCGAGATGTGGGCACCGGAGATGTACCGGCTCGCCGGGCCGGACGGGCGTGAACGCTGGTACCTTTACTACTGCGCGTCGGACGGCTGGCATATAAATCACCGCTGTCACGTCCTCGAAAGCACAAGCGACACGCCGATGGGGCCGTATGTCTACAAGGGGCGACTCGCTACTGACCACTGCAACGCGCTGTACGCGATTGACGCCAGCGTACTGCGCCTCCCGGACGGGCGGATGCACTTCCTGTGGGCGGGGCACCCGGACCACCGGATTTTTATCGCGGATATGGAGAACCCTTGGACGACGCGCGGCTCGCGCGTGTTGCTCGAAGCGGACGGTTTCGGCTGTTCCGAGGTGCGCGAAGGTCCCGTCACGTTGGTGCGTCAGGGCCAGGTGTTCCTCATCTACTCGATCTGCGACACCGCGAAGCCGAACTACAAACTGGGTATGCTGATCGCGAGCGAAACGGCGGATCTGCTCGACCCCGCCAGCTGGAAGCAGCATCCGGAGCCAGTCTTCGTCCGCGCCGACGAGAACGGCGTGTACGGGCCGGGCCACAACGGCTTCTTCAAGTCGCCGGACGGCACCGAAGACTGGATCGTGTACCACGCGAAAACGACGCCGATCTACACGTACCGCACGCGGACGGCACGGGCGCAACGCTTTACCTGGCGACCCGACGGCACCCCCGACTTCGGCAAGCCGCTACCGCTCGACGCCGTGATCCCGCTCCCGTCGGGCGATCCGGGCGGCACCGCCGCGCCGGTATTCGCCCCGCCCGAGACAAAAAACTAACGCCATACGCGCCGCCATCGCCCGACGCGCTGAAATAGAAGACAACCATGCCCGAAACACCCGCCGAAAAACCACTCGACCCGAAGCCCGCCGAACCGCGTCCCACGCCCGTGGTCACCGAGCAGCAGACCACGGTGGACGGGTCACCGCTCCACTACCGCGTTACCACCGGCACGCTCCCGATCCGTAACGCGGAGTCCGGCGAGACCGAGGCCGACATGTTCTTCATGGCCTATACCGTGATCGCGGGCGGGGCGGGGGACGGCGAGCATCGCCCGCTCATGTTCTCGTTCAACGGCGGCCCCGGGTCAGCGTCGGTGTGGCTCCATCTGGGCGCGCTGGGACCGAAACGCGTCGCGATGGCCGGGGAAAAAGGCGACTTCCCCGCGCCGCCGTATCGGGTCGAGGACAACCCACACACCTGGCTCGCCGACACAGACATCGTGTTTATTGACCCCGTAGGCACCGGCTACTCGCGCCCGACGAAGCCCGAACTCGGCAAGAAGTTCTGGGGCGTTTCCGGCGACATCGAGAGCATCGGCGAGTTCATCCGGCTGTACCTATCGCGCTACGAGCGGTGGTCGTCGCCGCTCTACCTGGTCGGCGAGAGCTACGGCACCACGCGCGGGGCGGGCATCGCGGGCTACCTGGCCGACCGGGGCATCGCATTCAGCGGGATCGTGCTGGTGTCGTCCGTGATGCAGTTCCAGACCCTCGACTTCGACCGAGGCAACGATCTACCGTACACTCTCTTCCTGCCCACTTATACCGCGACGGCATTTTACCATGGCAAACTCGCGCCGGAACTGTCAACCGACCTCGCTGCGACACTGACCGAGTCCGAATCGTTCGCGGCGGGCGAGTACGCCGCCGCTCTGCAAAAAGGCGACCGGCTTTCCGACACGGAGCGCGCGGGCGTGCTAACCAAACTCGCGCGGCTGACCGGACTCTCCGAAACGTACCTGGACGACTCCGACCTGCGCCCGGAGATCTTCCGCTTCTGCAAAGAGTTGCTCCGCCGCGAGCGCAAAACGGTGGGACGGCTCGACTCGCGCCTGACCGGGCGCGACGCGCTGAACGCGTCCGAGACCCCCGACTACGACCCTTCGATGTCCGCGATTCTGCCGCCGTACACGTCGGCGTTTAACGACTACGTTCGGACGGGCCTCGGCTACAAAACCGACGACATCTACCATATCCTCGGCACCGGGATTACCACGCCGTGGGACTGGCAGTCACAGAACAAATACGTCGAAACGGCATCCGGTTTGCGCGACGCGCTGGCCAAAAATCCCCACCTGCGCATCTTCGTCGCGTCCGGCTACTACGATCTCGCGACGCCCTACTTCGCCACTGAGTACACGCTGTCGCACATGAACATCCCGCCCGACCTGCGCGCCCAGATCACGACGCGCTACTACGAGGCGGGGCACATGATGTATATCCATAGTCCCTCCCTGCAAAAACTCAAGGAGGATGTATCTGGATTTTTAAACAGCCGTTGACCATAGTTGACATCCGTTGCTTCTCATGCTAAACCTGTTTTAGAAGAAAGTTGTAACGGACTCATATGACCTTAGCTTTACCCGGACAAACCTGCGATTGGAACGCCGCAATAGAAGAGTTCCTCCTCGATATGGAAGCGACTCGTGCCAAGAACACCCATATCTTTTACTCTGTCCAACTCCGCTCCCTGCGTGCCTGGGCAGAGGGTGAAGGAATCGCCTTCAACGATTTCCGTAAGAGCCACCTGAATCGTTACCTGATATTTCGGACGAACGAAGGGAAGCGACCAACAACAGTCACTCATGGCGCAGGCACCGCGAAATCCTTTTTTCGCTGGTGCGTTGCCAATGATCTGCTACAGCGCGATCCGCTCGCCGAGTACCGGGTTCGCAACGCACCGAGTCCCGCTCGTCCGATGCCGACCGATGCCGACGTACGAAATCTGATCACGGCACTGGGTGAGTTCTGGGACATCCGCAAGAACCCCGGTGCGAAGTTCTTGCCCGTAGACCGGCGCGTTTTTCACCGGGACCGAAACACTGCTATCTTCTACGGTCTCCTCGACAGTGCATGCCGTATCGGGGAAATGCTCGCGCTGAAGGTAGAAGACTATAAAGAGGACGAGCGTCGTATCTTGATACGAGAATCGAAGGGAAGGCAACCGCGGACACTCCCAGTCTCTCCGGCCTGGGCGTCCGCTCTCGCGACCTGGCTGCGGATGCGGCGACGGATCATGTCTGGAAAACCCGATGATGGATTGCTATTTGTCTCGGAACTGGGCGGTCCTATCGACACGCATAAATTCATCCATACGCTTCACCGGATCACAAAGTATGCTGGTCTTTCGGAAGGAATTACACTCCACTCGCTTCGCCGTTACAGCATCAACAAACTGGCTAAAAATAATTTACTGGCGGCACAAACCATAGCTGGGCATAAGGATGCGAAGACAACTCTTTTGTATACCCGTCTCGATCCGGACTTCCTGCGTGATGTGCACAGTGAGGTAGGAGTGCTGGATAAGGTAATTGAAAGCAAGCGGGATAAACGTCGTCGGCTCGTGTAGGTTTTAGAAACGTGAACTGACCAGTCTCTGATTCAGGCCGTTGGGTCATTATGTGAGTAGGGATACTAGGCTTCGCATACGCGTATGTGGATGAGCGTGGAACTACGTTGAATATGCTACTGGATTGTTGTGCCTCGGGAGATGATCCCGAGGCGTTTTTGTGTGATGCGTACAGCGTTGGATGCGGCTAGATAATTGGTTCGTCAATACGCTGGCACCAAACATGAGTAATGTGAGGAATGGATCAGGAGGTAGAGCAGCTGTCTCGATTACACTCCACGGCTTGCGCCGATTCAGCCTGAACCGGGCTTGCCAAGCACAGCCTTCTTGCGGCACAACAGATCGCAGGCCACCGCGAAACGAAGACAATACCCATGTATACGAAACTCGACGCCGACTTCATACGCGACATGCACGCCGAAGTCGGAATCGTCAAAGGGATCGTGATGGGCAAAAAGGAGAGGCGCAAAAAATTGATATAGCTGTTCATCGTGGGGGTACATCGGGGGCGGCATCCACGAATGCACCGCTCAGTGCGTTTCCTTACCCCCTCCGGTAGGTTCGCTTTATGCGAACTCCTACCCAGACTCCTGAAACGACGAAGGCACAAAGGGGTAATGACGCCATCTCCCGGTTATCACCGATGGCGCAAGCGCGTCTCCGGGAGATCTTCGCCGGGTTTCATATGACCCCGGAGGAGCAAGACCGCTACCTGTCCGACCTTCTGGGAATCATCGGCACCGTATTCGATAGCTACTTCGCCGACCTGCGTGCCGGAACGACGCCGGGTGACATTATCAACGCGAGTGACAGCGACGGGCCTCCCCTCGCGGGCACTTAACTGCTACTCTGTATCCGATTACCGCTAACCGAACAATCATGGCTCAGGAAGCTGTTATCTACTGCCGCGTCTCCTCCGAGCGGCAGGCGAAAGAAGGAGACGGCATTCGCAGTCAGGAACAACGGTGTCGCTCTTACGCCGACACCCACGAATACCGGGTGACACGGGTCTTCGCCGACGACGGCGTCTCCGGCGCGATCACCGACCGCCCTGCCATTCTCGCCATGCTCGGCTACCTTTCCGCCCAAGCGCAGACGGTCGTGGTCATCATTGATGACATCTCCCGCATCGCCCGTGACGTGCGGGCGCACGGCGAACTACGGGCCGCGATCCGGGTGGCGGGTGGCAGGCTCGAATCCCCTTCGCTACGGTTCGAGGAAACCGCCTCCGGCGAGTTCGTCGAATACATCATGGCCGCGGCGGCGCAATACGGTCGCAAAGGCAACCGGGAGCAGGTCCTGAACCGGATGCGGGCGCGGCTCGAACAGGGCTACTGGACGTTCCCCGCACCGCCCGGCTATCACTATGAGAAACATCCCTTTCACAAGAAGGTCATTGTCCCGTCCCGCGAGGCAAAGACAGTGCTTGCCCCGGCTCTGGAAGCGTTCGCGAGGGGTAGGCTCCTGACACAGCGCGAAGTCGCCCGCTACCTACAGGCACAGGGCTTTTATAGAGGCGAGGGTTTCGGACGACACGCCGCCCACATCACCGTGCTGGAGAAGCGGGTCGCCCGCATCTTTGAAACGCTTCCTCTGTACGCGGGCTACCTTGAATATAAGCCGTGGGATATCGGGCGCGTCCCCGCGAAGCACGAGAGCGTCATCACCCCGGCGGTATTCGGCTTGATTCTGGAGCGACTGGGACAGAAGGAACGCCCCCTCGCCGTCGCCCGCGCGGACAGTGATGACCAGTTCATCCTGCGAAACTTCGTGCGGTGCGCCGGGTGCGGCAGACCGCTCACCGGCTCGCTCGCCAAAGGGCAGTACCCGCGTTACCAGTGTTACTGGCAGCAGTGCGCGATCTACGGGCGGAGTTACTCGGCGGTTAAGGTGGAACCGGCGTTTCACAAATTGCTCGAGCATCTCACGCCGTCCCCATCGTTCATAGAGGCGATTAGTATTAGTTCACAGGACGAATGGGCGCGGTACATCGGAGAGTGGGAAACACAAGCGGTGATGGCGACCCGCAAGATCCAGCGATACGAGGAACAACTCCGGCTCCTCGTGCATCGGCTCGTCAGCGTGAGCGATACCGTCGTCCCCTACGTCGAGGCAGAGATTGAATCGCTGGAAGAAATCATAAAAAAGACAAAGTTGGAGGCGGCAAAATACCTCGAAAAAGCCCCGGATTACGGGGCGGCTTGGCGGAGAGTTATCACCTATTTTTCCGAGCCTGCGAAAGCATGGAAAAACGGCTCTGCTAAGGATAAACGCATCATACACCGCATGGTATTCAAGACCCCGCCGGTGTTCGACCGGGAAAAGGGACTTATCACCTACGATTTAACGCTCCCATACCGGGTTTCACAGGACTTTAGGCACACCAAAGAAAAGGTGGTGGACCTGACGGGAAAAAGTTATCACCTAAATATTGACGGAGCGAAAGATCAATCATGGTTCGATACGATTATTGAGTGGGGGCATCAGATTCCTTAGAGAGAGTCGAGCATCTCGTTTGCAAGCCCAGATGAAACCATGTTCAAACTATTTTCACAAACACTTAATTCGGCTCACGACACACGAAATCGGTCGGTATATGATCTTAGTGAGTTGATCGAAAGTTGGTTTGATGCCGTTCGAGTACAGGCGTCTCCCCTTATTGTGATGATAGAGGGTGGATTTAATGGGGAAAAGTTGTTACCGAATTGTTCGGACAGTGATAATGTGCTTTGGTAATTTTAGTTCGACACAATTAACGAGTGGTCGCAGAAACTTCCTTTTTCGGTCGCATCCACATCCAAGGCACTTTGCAAATAACTTTTTTGAACCAACTGTTCATTTTTATTTCCAACTCCTTCATAGATGCTGACTTATACTTTCAGTGGTATTGTTTTGGGGAGCGGATTAAAAGTTCATCGAACCAAGGTGTGTGTGGTAAAATGAGTGAGCAAGGTAGGGTGTAGTTGACGAAAGTACATCCGAAGTGTAAGAAGAAAGTACTTATCATGAATACCAAAGAATCAACACTTTTAGTCGTTTTTAGCGTTTTGGCACTTAGTGGGGTTGCATTTGCAAAGATTCCACAGACCGCCAAGCCGCCTAAGCCGACCACACAGGTTGCTGACACCAATGCGGTCGCCAGTGTTGCAACAAACTACATCCAGTTTTACGCGCAGTTCCGCGAAAATCTGGGGAATAACTCAGTACCTTCTGCAATTCGCTCTCAGGAAACTGATGCTCAGGCTCTGACCTCATCTTTGAATGCCGCTAAAACAAGAAATAACAATCTCAAAGTTGCTAATGCTCACAAAGATTTTGTACTTTCACACAATCAAGAGTTTTCAGTAGTACACACTTATTCCGACTTCAGCGTTACATCAGTGGTAGTTAGGGGAAACACTGCCAGAGTTGTTGGTGTCGAGTATGTACACGTTGATCTAACTGTTAAAAGCAACCCAAACGTGACCATTTCTCCTGAGAAAGCAGACCAGATTGAGGAAGCCCGAAGGGATGGAACTCTAGTAGAAGATGGTGAAGTTGTGCACTCCTCCTCAGCCACTGATCACGACATCAGACTTGTTTTTAATTCTAAGACTGGCTGGAAGGTTGATAACGATATATTCATCAATCCATACATGGACCCGGTTGCGAATCAAGCCAACTCATATACGGAAAGTGACCGGGGGTCCTCGGTCACTTTTTTGAAAACAATACAGTTTTCAAAACAGGCTGGCGTTCAAAGTGCAAATCTCCTTTACGCGTCGTTAGTACAGCGTCCTTGGTCGTATAACAGAAAGGCGGCGGCTCAGTATGCAGATATGTACTGCAAAGCCTATAATCCACGGTACAGTAGCTATGGAGGAAGTGGTAAGGACTGCGCTAATTTTATCAGTCAGTGCGTTTGTGACAATACAGGTGGAACTATTACTCCGACGGATAAGTGGAGACCATATTCGACAACTTGGATTAGAGCGGGAGAGTTTTTTGATTACATGGTCAGCTATAGTAGCTCCATGAGCAAGAAGAAAATGAACAGGTCTCAGGCTGACGAGTATCAGCGAAGGTTTATGACTGTTGGTGATGTCATCGGTTTCTATCCAACATTAAGCCATGTCTCGATAGTGGTATTGTTAGATAGTAACGGTAACTGTTATTACGATGCACATACCGAAGATAGGTATCATACCCTCTGGGATCAGTATGCACAGAATACTACGTACCACATGGTTAAGTTAAGGTAGATTGTCGTCTTCGTGACGCAAGCATCAATCCTCAAGCCAACCATCTTTCTTCAAAAAAATCCGCAGAGCAATGTTGTCTGCGGATAGGAATTGGATCAGTGAACTCATGCCGTTTCTCAGAGCGATTGCCCGGCGACGACTTCAACGGTTAAGCGAGTAGTGTATTGCCAGTTCGGAGACTGAAACGCTCCTGCCGCATTTCGGTGGAACCCGACGAACGCGAACCCTTCGACGAACTGCCATCGGTTCATTCGCACGTTATGTACTCCGTGATCCGGATAGTGTTCGACGAACACGGGAGCGGGCTCCGGCTTGTCAAGCCGCTCGAACATCCGGTTAGCCAGCCGGGGTTGTCGTCGAGTTCGGCGAACACGACAATCAGCGGTCGCTTTGCCATCTTTCCTTGTGGATTCGGGTCGTAGACCCGTACCCGTCGGACCGACTGTGAAGGTGTTCCCTACCGAACCATTGACGGCAGGCACCGGATCTATCCGGCCCGTGAGCGAGGCGGCTCTGCGGCTCTGGCACAATCCGTCTGGAGTCATCTATCATTTCAGAGTGGATGGTGCTATCTTGCATGCATATAGGAAAAACAACACCTGACTCTCACGGTGACGTCCTGCAAATTCTGAGCAAGGTGCTTCTGGAGATACGCTTTCTCATCCGTCATGGGTACACAGAGCAGGCGGAACGCCTCGCCGACGCCATGCACAACCTGCCAAGCAATGCGGCGGAGGGTACACTCGACCTCACAGACTGCTCGCCGATTCGTCGAACTACGACCAAGCCTACCGCAACAAACGGGAAGGTGATCCCTCCGGTCGGCCTCCCCTCTACAGCTATCCTACCGAAATTAAGGGGCTGATTGATGATCCGTCCGTAAAGTAACGCGCTCAGATAGTCGGATAAAAAAGACCCACAGAAATATACTGCGGGTCAGAGACACACTATTCGCACGATCGTCCTGCGACCGGTTCAACACTCCGTCGGATCGTATATTAACAGTCCGGGGACTGAAACGGACACACTTCGTTGCGCCGGAACCCGACGAACGCTAACGCCTCTCCAGACGGCTACCGAGCCGCCAGGTTCGCGGCAATCGACTCCGGCGACTACTCCGCGCCGTCAGTCGCCGCCACCCACGCGGCGTTCCTCCCGTCCGGGGTATCCAGCGATTCGCCGACGAGCGACTCGATCACCGTGCGCCCGATGGCGAACAGCACCGCCCCGCCACCCGCGCTCTCCGGTAGCACCTCCAGCACCTTGTGGATGCGCTCTGTGTACTGGCCCTGATACCCGTAGTGAGCGAACCGCTCGACGAGCGACACGCGGCACGGCAGGCGCATCACCTCCCGGCGCAGCGGCCCCGCCGTCTCCTCCGGCGATATGCTCTGGCCGTGACCCTGCTCGCGCAGTGTCCAGCACAGCAGGAGTAGCGGCGCGAGGGAGCGGTCCCGTAGCGGGCGGTACACCCGCACCCGGAGCGACACGCCGCGGGGCAGGTCGAAGCCGTGGTCACACGTCTTCTTGTAGAGCGGGAGCGGATTCGGGGAGCCGCCCCCGCGTCTTGTATGCGGGTACTGGCTCATGCCGCCGTTCCTCCTTCCATAACCGGCGGCGTCTTCGAGACGAGTAGGGACTCCGCCTCGTCCTCGCTCAGCACGTGGCAGGGGATCGTGGGTATGCCCCGCGTCGCCGCCTTGTACGCCCTATGCCAGCCGTCTAGTAGTAGATGCTCGCCCTGGAAACCGATGAAGATCACCGGCTCGCTAAGGTCCGCCCCCGCCGCCCGCTTCGTGTCCAAACCCGGGTACTGGGCGAGGATACGCTCCGCCGTGACGCCCTGAGCGGCGAGGTCGAGGTCCTGAGCCGCGACCCCGTTCGCCGCGATGACCTCCTTCGCCCGCGTCACGTCCCAGACGTACTGTGTCCCGTCCCCGTCCGTGAACGCGAACGTCTCGCCGGTGAAGAATAGCGCGAGGACACCGGCCAGGTCGGCCCTGTCCGCGGCCCCCCGGTCTATGCCGAGCGACGTCATCAGCGAGCCTTCGAGCGACTCGATGAACCGCGCCCTGTCCTCCGGCGTTCGCAGATGCTCCTCCAGCTGCGAGTAGGCCAGTGCCTTCTCCCAATTCGGGGCGGGCGGCATATTCGCCGCGCCGTCCCGGTTCTTGTCATCGTTCATGGTCGTCTCGTTCCTTTCCTAATACTCGTCGGGAAGCAGGGCGGTCGTGACCGACCGGTCCGCCTCGGTGATGATCCAAACGGTTTGTGAGGTCGCGGGCAACGTGTATGCGGAGAAGATGCGATCTTCCCCGCTCCGCAGTGCCGCGTCGTTCATCCTCCTGTCGTCCCTGTCGAGGTCGCCCCAGTCGCCCCCCAGGTGGCGGGCGAGCAATTCAAGAAGCGATTGGTTCGCCGCTTGCAGTGCCGCTTCCGCCCCCGGCGTGGTCAGGAGCCG